>JANTFT010000001.1 GCA_024763275.1 Anaerolineales bacterium
CCCCAGTGAGGAGGATCTGGCGCTGTTTTCCCCCGATCCGGAAAAGGATTGGATCGAGGGTCCTGCAGACGCGCCTATTACCATCGTTGAGTATGCCGATTTCCAGTGCCCTTACTGCTCCCTGGCTTCCAGGAGCTTGCGGGACCTGCTGGAAAAGTACCCCGAGGATGTCCGGCTGATCTACCGGCATTTCCCGCTGGCGAGCATTCATGACAAAGCTATCCCTGCCGTCCGGGCGGCGGAAGCGGCCGGCCTGCAGAGCGAAGATGCTTTCTGGGAAATGCATGACCTGCTCTACAATACCCAGGCCGAGTGGTCAGAATTATCTGTGGAGGATTTTGATAGTTGGGTCATCGGTCAGGTTGAAGAGCTGGGGCTGGACACGGTCCAGTTTGAGGCTGATTACAGCAGCGAGGCGATAGTTTCCTTGGCAGAGAATGCCTGGGAAGAGGGCCAGACCCTGGGACTGCCGGGTACACCTTATCTGAAAGTAAACAGCCTTTATGAAGCCCAGGCGGATCCCGAGACACTGACCGCCTATGTGGAGCTCATCAAGCTGGAAGACCAGCAGTACACCGCTTGCCCGCCGATGACCGTGGACACGGAGGCTTCTTACCGGGCCACTGTGGAAACCGAGAAGGGCAGCTTTGTGATCGAGCTCTACCCGGACGTTGCACCTCTGGCGGTGAACTCATTCATCTACCTGGCCGAGAACGGCTGGTTTGACGGGATCACCTTCCACCGCGTGCTGCCCGGTTTTGTGGCTCAGACCGGGGATCCCACCGGCACTGGCTACGGCGGACCGGGCTACCGCTTCAGCAACGAGACATCCCCGGAGCTGGTCTTTGACCGCGCCGGCCTGGTGGCCATGGCCAATGCCGGACCAGAAAGCAACGGCAGCCAGTTCTTCATCACCTATGATGCGGCGCCGGATCTGAATGGCAACTACACGATCTTTGGCGAGGTCGTTGAGGGCATGGATGTGGTCTCCAGCCTCACCCCCCGGGATCCCCAGACTGGCAGTGAACTGCCGCCCGGAGACCGGATCATCAGCATTACCATTGAAAAGAATTAAATTTTCGGCTGCACAGGAGCCTGGCTTTCAAGAGGAACACACCCTGAAAGCCGGGCTCCCGCCATCTGAATGATTTCCAGACCAGTATAGAAAGCAGCGGACCGGCAGCGGTGGGCTCTGTACATTAATGAAAGCCGTTTTCGGACGCAGGCATGCTATAATGGCGCAGGAATACAAACTTAGAGAGGCTGCATGGAAATAATCAAATTCCTGATTGACTTTGTACTGCACATGGATGTGCATCTGAATGAGATCATCATGACTTACGGGGCCTGGACCTACGGGCTGCTCTTTTTCGTGATCTTTATGGAAACCGGCTTTGTGGTCACCCCCTTTCTGCCGGGGGATTCGCTGCTCTTCGCGGCGGGCACCTTTGCTGCCCTGGGTTCCCTGAACCCCTTCTTTCTGTTTGGCTTGATGAGCCTAGCTGCGGTGCTGGGAGACACGATCAACTATTCTATCGGGGCCTTTATCGGGGAGCGGGCTTTCAGCGGGGATATAAAATTCCTCAAGAAGGAGCATCTGGATCGCACCCAGGAATTCTACGAGAAACACGGCGGCAAGACCATCATCCTGGCGCGCTTCGTCCCCATCATCCGCACCTTCGCGCCCTTTGTGGCCGGGGTGGGGACCATGCACTACAGCAGCTTTATAATTTTCAACGTCATCGGCGGGGTTTCCTGGGTGGCGCTGTTCCTCTCACTGGGCTACTTCTTCGGCAACATCCCCTTTGTGAAGGCCAACTTCGAGCTGGTGATCTTCGCCATCATCGCCATCTCCTTCATCCCGCCCATCAGCGAGTTCTTCAAAGCCCGCCGGGCTGCCCGCCTGACAGCCGCGGAAGAGTAGGGATCCTTCCGGGGATCGAAATTCCCACTGCTTAAGAATTATGTTAATTAGCAGACAGTTATCAGGACGGCACACGGCCACTGATCACTGTTTGCTGCTTACTGACTCACTTTTTTCAAGTGGGGTCTCACCAGGGGCTACTCGCCCACTTGGGGATAGCTGACGCTCGTTCCCCGGGCGGCCACCTTATCCCATTAACCCGCCGCACACAGTAGCCTTGCCGTTCGGAGAAATCCCCGTCCCCGGTTCCCGGTCTTCGGTCGGTCGCGCAGCGACCCTCCCGTCCCCGCTCACTCCTCGTAGGCCCCGATATCGGGGGCAGCCTCGCGAGGCTGGCCAGCCGCATCTTCGGTCGGTGCACCATCCGCGCTGCCGGCGTCCACGGCCGGGCTGGATGCCTGCAGGTGGAGATCGACCCCGGGCCAGCCGGAAGTGAAGAGCGGGTCAGTGGTCAGGTCGTTCTCTCCCTGCCCGCTGAACCGGGCCCAGGTGCCGTCAGCGATCTCTGCCCGGGTGAAGTCGCTGTCGCGCCCGCCGACAAACTCGGCCGTGATCTCGCCCTCAGCCCGGCTGAAGAAAAAGTTGTGTCCTTCGCGCACCAGGCTCACACCCGAACCCAGGTAAATGCCGGTCGCCCCGCCTTCAAGGGGATCGGCGTTGAAGGCAAAGATATTGTTCACCAGGGTAAGCTTCACCGGCGGTGAGGCCATCTCTTCCGGATAGCCGACTACCAGAGCCCAGTTGCGCTCGCTGTAGGCCGGGTCCCACATATTGTAGGCGATGGTGTTGTTGAAGACCTCCAGCGTGCTGGGAAAGGTGCCCGCCCATACCGCGCTGTTCCCCTGCCCCCAGACGACGTTGTTCTCGATCCGCCCACCAGCCCAGAGCTTGATGCCGTTCAGGTGGTTGCCAACCACGCGGTTGCGGCGGACGATGACGCCAACCGCGTTGCCCTCCCGGTCGCGGGAGTTGAGGTCAATGCCATCGCCGCCGTTGTTGTGGACGTAGCAGTCTTCCACAAGCACGGGATAGCCGCGGGCGAACTCCAGGCCGTCGGAGCCGTAAAAATCCTCGCCCTCCAGTCCGGTGCCGTAGATCTCCACCCGACGGATGACCATATTGTTGCAGGGGCCGGGAGTGCAGTCCACCGCTGAATACTGGCTGCCGTGGATGATGCTGTCCTCCAGGGTGATATATTCAACCGGGCCTTCCGTTGGCAGCGATTCTGGGCTCTCGCCGTAGGTAAAGTGGACACTGGCTTCGCCGCCCTCGATCTCCAGGTGGTCCAGCTGGACATAGCGGTTCTCGCCGGAAAGCTCTATCCCCCAGATGCTGAAGCCGCGCAGGGAGAAGCCGCTGAGGCGCAGATAGGAGGTGCCCTGCTTGAGGATCAGCAGTTCTCCTTCCCTCCCCCTCCCGTCCAGTATGGGCAGCTCGCCTGGATAGGCGATAAAGGTGATCAGAGCCTCGGCTGTGCCGGACCGGGTCAGGTGGGTCTCCTTCAGGGGGTAGGTGCCGCCCCGGAAGCAGACTGTGTCTCCGGGCTGGGCGGTATCGGCGGCGTACTGGAAAGTGGCCCAGGGCTGGGCCTGGCTGCCGGGAGCCTCATCGCTGCCGTCGGGAGCTGCATAATAGGTGCAGGTGACGGGTCCAGTAGTTTCAGCTGGAAGTGGTGGAGCCTCTCCGCTGGCGGCCCCCGCCGGGGCCTCACCCTCAAGCGCTGAGCCGCTCTCGCAAGCGGACAGCAGCAAGCCCATCAGCATCACAAGGACAAGGATCCGTTTCATTTTCAGCCCTCCTTGATAATTAGGCGGCCCGGGTATTGACTTTCAGGTCCTCCTTTCCTGGGCTTTCGCGTGAAGAACCAAGCCGCCTGTCAACTACAGATGATGTTTGGCGGTCAAAAGAAGCATGCACTCACGGTACCGTCCAGCATCACTCTTTGGGATTCCGCACCATCTGGAATACCGCCGGACCATCAGGTAAATTTGCTTCTCTAATAATCTTGAATCCTCTATGTTGATAGATTGGCACGTTCTTCCTGTTGCCTGTGTCCAGGTATATCGGAAGTCGTTCCGCGTCGCACATGGTAAGCATCGGCTGAAGCAGCGCAGATGCTATCCCCTTTCCCTGGTGCTCAGGGAGAACACCCAGCAGAAAAAGATGCCAATGTGGGTAGTGAGGATGTTTCGACTCGATTATCGACTGCCAATAAATGCCATAAAGGATACGGCTGCCGAGGATCGGAAATATTTGGACAGCTTCTTTTAGTTGGCTTTTCCAGTTATTTCTGACCCATTCTGGTGACATCCATAACGCGCTTCCCTCAACTCCAGAGGAGGTAAAGACAGTTTTTTGGGGAATCAGGTCTTTCAGGAACACGGTAAAAAGACGTTGACATTTCTTTAAGCGCTGCGCTTGATCGGGAAAGAACCATTGATAAAACGGATCAAGGTAAAAAGCTTGCGCAAGAACCAAAGATAGACGCTCAAGGTCAGCCAACTGCGCGAGCCGGATCTTAGGTGTGTTCGATACTGGGCCAGTTGTCTGCATAGCGTTCCTGGGTCTGTAACCTGGCTGGACGTTTAGCGGATTAGTTTACCGGCTGTAAGCTGTGATCAGTTTTGAGCATAGCATAACCCCCGGGTATTTTCCAGAACCTGATCAGCTTACAGCTTACGAAACTACTGCTTACTGGGCCGCAGGCGCACCGTCTCAGTTGCGTTGGTTCCCGTTCTGCTTATTCTCCTCGAGCGCGGTTGATTTTCTCCCGCAGATGCTCCGGCCATTGGGAGAGGTCTTCAGCGGGATATACTTCGAGCTCCGGGCCGTTTTGGGTCAGCAAATCCGCTGTGGTGCAGCCCAGAACGCTTTTCGCCGCGGCCAGGCCGGAGGCGGTCACTCCCGCCACCCCGTGGCTGAGCGTGCTGGCTCCGCACATGTACAGGCCCGCTATTTCGGTTTTGACGGGGAAGGCACCCGGGCCCACCTGGCGGAGGCTTTTAGAGATGCCGTATTGATTGCCCCGGGTGGCGTTGAGATAGTGTTCGTTCGTCAACGGTGTGCCCAGATTCCAGTAAACCACGTGTTCAGAGATGCCCGGGAAGTGTCTTTCCAGGGTCTGGAACATCTTCCAGGCCAGGTCTTCTTTCAGGCCCTGGTAAGCGGCCGGGCGGGAACCATGTTTTGAATCCGCCCATTTTTCAAAGGCCGCGTAATCCACAAAGGTGAACGCCTCGCAGGTGTGATGGCCGCGCCCCGGACCGCTGGCGTGCATTTTGGAGGGGTCTTTGAGAGTGGTCACCGTCAGGAACATGGCGCCGGGGCGCTCAGCTGTCAGAGCGTGGTCGGTTAGACCCTGGGCGTACAGCTCGTCCACGTTCTCATGGTCGTAAAGCCAGTAATTGCCTGAATCCAGCCCGGCTGCTCTCAAATCCATGTCGAGCGCGAAAAACAGGCTCAAGGCTGAAACGGAATAGGTCACACGGTCCAGCTTGGCGGCCAGCTTGCGGCTGAGCGATTCGCGCCCGATCAGCTTTCCAAAAGTTACTTCCGGGTCTGCGTTGCTGATCACTGTCTCCGCACGGATCTCTTCCCCATCAGCCAGGCGGACGCCGCTCACCCGGCCATCCTTGAGGAGGATCTTATCCACCATGGTGTTGAGGCGCAGCTCTCCCCCGGCTCTGTTCAGCGCCTTGACGAAAGCCCGCGGGATGGCGAAAGCGCCACCGATGGGATAATAGCCGCCGTTGAAATAGTGGTGCAGGATGCCAGCCTGGACGAAAGCTGAAACACGGGAAGGCGGCATGCCGTGGTCGCCCGACTGCCCAGCCAAGACTCCCTGGAGGACCGGGTCAGCGATAAAATGCTCGATCAGGTCCTGCCCGGAACGCCTGACCCAGCGGAGCAGCGACATCGACCCGGCGGCAGCCCGGGCTTTTTCAGGCCCGCTTGTGCCGCTTCCCAATTTACTGAGGGCTGCGACCATTCTTTCGACGGTATCCAGATAGCCATCAATCCCCTCAGCTTCGTGCGGAAAGTATTCTTTCAGCCGCGCTGCCAGGTTTTCCCTGCCTTTGGGGAGGTCAAACTGCTGATCGCCGATGCGGATGTGGTCATAGCCCTCGGGGTTGAGTTCGGAAAAAGCGAGGTCGCCCGAAACGCCCAGCCCCTGATAAATGCGACGCATGGACCCCCCTTCCTCTATTTCGCCGATATAATGCACGCCGGGGCTGAAGCGGTAGCCGTTCAGGGTGAAGGAGTGCGTCCAACCGCCGGGCACTTCGTGCTGCTCGCAGACCAGGACGCTCTTTCCCGCCTGAGCCAGAGCTACGGCGGCGGTCAGGCCCCCCGCGCCTGAGCCAATGACGATGATGTCGTATTCTTTAAGGGACATGTTCCTCACTTATAAAGCGTTGCAGGATTCGGATTTTCTAAATTAACAGTAAGGTTCGCGTGGTCAGTAAGCAGTAAACAGTGATCAGTAAACAGTGATCAGTAAGCAGTAAGCAGTAAGCAGCTTGAGCATAGCACAGTTAAGGCGTTCCTTCTAGAAACCGGTCAGCTTACTGCTCAGGGAACTGCCCCTGGCCCTGCCGCGGGCGATGGAGGGGCAGGGGGGTTCTAATTTAGCGGTGACATGACCCCATTCTTTGTACCACTTCTTATGTTAGTCTAACCAGCTGAAATTGTGTAGAGGGAATAATGACTGCTTCAGACACTGGGGGTTTGTAACCCAGAGCACTGTGCGGCTTGACCGTGTTGTACTCCTTCCTGCACTTCTCGATCATTATCTGAGCCTCTTTTAAAGTGTAAAAGATCTCTCCATTCAACAATTCGTCTCTCATTTTTCCATTGAAGGATTCAATATAGCCATTTTCCCAGGGACTGCCCGGCTCAATGAACAACGGCCTGACCTGCTAGTTGTCCAGCCAGCCGCCCACCCGCTTGGCGGTGAACTCGGCCCCATTGTCCGAGCGGATGTGAAGTTTCAGGTCCCACCAGGCAATCTTCAGCTGGAACGCCTAACCTCTTTTGGCGTTCTTCAAACTCCCAGAACCCAGTTTGAGAACGTGGAATGACAAGTTGGGATTGAATCACCCCCTTCGTATTGACATAGCATATGTCGTGTTTGCTTTGACTCCAATTGATTCCGATATATAATTTCATTTGAACCATTGGGTTTTTGTTGGAGGTCTACACCGGTACCACCAGCAGGTTGTTCTCCTGTTAGGGCACTCATTGTGAAACCCGTTTTTGACAATTGTGCTGGTAAAGCCTGAGAGACGGTCCCCAAAAAACGCTCGCAGCGCAGACAGGTCAAGGCCCTAGATCTCAGGCTCTGTACCGAAGGGTAGGCACAGAGCGGTGAATGGTGATCACTATCTCCGTTCTACCCTTTATCGGTATTTATTGTCTAGTATATGTAACTGGGCAGATCAGGTCCAGCCCGGCCAGGTCAACGGGAGCTGGTCCATGGATTTGATAAGCGATAGTCTGTCCTCCGGCAGGGTGTTCAGGATCCGAAAGTCATAGGTGATTTCATTTGCAAGACTTTGTGGGCAGAAGTTGATTTTTCCTTTTCTGCCCTGCAGGTGATCCGTGTTTTGAATATGCTTGCTTCTTGGGGTGCTTTCCGGGCATTTACGGTTAGACAACAGGTCTTTTTAAAAGGCATCGGAGGAGCAGACCGAAGTGCATGATGTTCAACCGGTATTTGCTGAGTCAGGCAAGCTGGTTCGGAATGCTTAGATTAAGCATTCGATCGTCCTTCTTGGGTAGATGTTCTGGATGCCGAATTGTTCTCTATCCTTCAAGAGGTTAGGGAGATCACGGATGAGTGGATTTAGGAATATAATGCAGTCAGACCTAATGAGGTCTCTAAAGGCTTGGGGTGGTTGCCACAGTATCAATGCCTGGCTGAAAAGACATGGCCTGTCCATTATTATCTGGTGCTAATCAAGGGGATGTTGGCCTTCCAGTGTATGTCTTAGGTGCAGGATTATTAGGACAACCCGGTAATATCTTATGAGTTATCCTATTACTAAAACAAAAATCATTCCCCCCAGACGGCATCAAGGTCTTCTCAGCCGCCCGAGGCTGTTAAGCATGCTGGATGACCTGTTGGAATACCGGCTGACCCTGATTGCTGCGCCAGCAGGTTATGGTAAGACCTCTTTGCTGGTGGATCTGGTCGATACGGTGGAATATCCCATTTGCTGGCTGGCACTGGATCAGCACGACCTTGATCCTCTTCGCTTTGCTCATTACTTCATTGCTGCGATCCAACAGCAATTCCCGGACTTTGGAGAGCCTTCCAGGTCACTGCTCGACAATCTAGAAGTGAGCGATCTGGGGAGCGAGCAAATCCTTCACACTATCATCAATGATCTGTTTGACCACGTTCAGGAGCATTTTGCCCTGGTGTTGGACGATTTCCATTTAATTGACAGCAGTCCAGATATCAACCGCTTCATCAACCGCTTTGTCCAGGAAATGGACGAGAACTGCCACCTGGTGATTGCAACCCGTTCCCTGCTCAGCCTGCCAGATCTGCCGCTGATGATCGGACGCTCCGAGGTACAGGGTTTGAGTTTTGAAGAGCTGGTCTTCCTCCCCGAAGAGATCAGGGATCTGTTCCGGCTCAGATACCAACAGACGATCAGTGATCAGGAAATAGAACAGATTGTAGATGAAAGCGAGGGCTGGATCACAGGTCTCTTGCTTACTGCAGAAACTGCTCAGCAGGGATTAACAGACCAGGGCCGGGCAGCCCGGGCAGCTGGGGTCGATCTGTATGATTATCTGGCCCGGCAGGTCCTGGACCACCAGCTTCCCGAAATGCAGGATTTTCTGCTCAGGACCTCCCTGCTGGAGGAATTCAACGCTGAACTCTGCCAGCAAGTGCTTGGTGATCCTGAGGGACACTCCACCTGGGAAGACCTGATCCAGCATCTGCTCCAAAAGAATCTCTTCATCCAACCTGTTGACAGTGAAGGCACCTGGCTGCGCTATCATCAGCTCTTCCGCGATTTTCTGCAGCAGCATTTCAAGAAGCTTTATCCCGGGCAGGCTAGAGACCTGCTTCAACGATTGGTGGATGTTTACCGGGATCGCCGATGGTTTGAGAAGGCTTATACCACCTGCCTGCAGCTCGGCGATGAACAGCTGGTAGCAGATTACATCGATTCTGTCAGCAGTTTCCTGTTTCACAGCGGGCAGATATACGTGCTGAAATCCTGGTTGGATGAACTATCTCCTGATCTGGTTGAGAATAACCCGGGTTTGCTGGGCAATAGAGGCGCTCTTGCTAGTATGACCGGGGATCCAGAATCGGGATTGCGAATGTTAAATCGGGCAGTGGCGTGTTTGTCTCCAGAGGAAGATCCTGTCCTTTATTCGCAGTTACTCATTCGCAGGGCAAGCAGCCACCGTATGCTAGGTAGTTATCAGTTGGGTTTGGATGATGCTTTCAGTGCCCTGGAGCTAGTAGGGAGTAAACAGGAAGGGAAAAACCTCCTGGCAAGGGCAGAAAGTGAAATCGGACTGAATATGCTGCGAATGGGGTTGAATCAAGACGCAAAAGAACATCTTGAAATATCATTGAATTCTTACTTAGACCAGGACGACCAACAAAATGGCGCATTTGTGCAGATGGATCTGGGTTTGATAGAGATGAATGAAGGCAGGTATAATTCTGCCCGATCCCTCTACCAACAGGCATACCGGCTCTGGGGAAAACTGGGTAACTTTACTCAATTGGCCGGCCTATGCAACAACCTGGGTGTGCTGGATCATCTGACAGGTAAGTTCCTGGAAGCGTTTGATTGGTTTTCCAGGGGGCTTGATTATGCCCGCCAAACCAGCAACCAGCGGGGAACTGCTTTTATCATGGCCAGCCTGGCAGACCTGGCCCGGGATCTAGGGGCGCTTTCCACAGCAGAGGCTTATCTCAATCAATCGAACACGATCGCTCAAGAAACCGGGGACACCTCTCTACAGATGTATTTGCTACTGACAATGTCTGCCCTCGCCAGAAGGAGAGGGGAATTGAGATTGTCCAGGGAGTATCTGGATGCAGCAGGAAACCAGCTTGGAGATTCCCTTGCTGGTTACGAAAAGGGGAGATATCATCTGGAGAACGGATTGCTGTTAATGGAGGAGGACCTTCTGGAACAGGTGTATCCTGAATTCGAGAAGGCCTGGAGGATCTTCGCAAAGATCAAACTGCCAGTGGAAACTGGCCTGGCTCTGGTCCAGCTGGCCAGGATCAACTGCTTGAGAGCTGAAACAGCACAGGCGGAACGCAAACTGGAGTCTGTCCGGGAAATCATCCGTTCCCTGGGTACGATCCGGCCTCTGGTTCCAGCTGTTTCAGTGCAGGATGATTTGTTGACCTGTCTGGAGGAGCACCTGCCGGGGGATCCATTTACCAGAGAGCTGGTCCGGGAAGTCAGCGCTTTCAAGTCTCATCTGCCCGGTATACTGGAAAAGCTGGAATTCAATATCCTGCCAGTTGACAGCACTCATCAACCGCTGCTGGACATTACCGCAATGGGACGGGTCAGCGTAAAAAGCAAGGGCGAATTAATATCAGCCCCGGAGTGGACGAAACAGAAAAAAGTCCGGGAGCTGTTCTTTTATCTTTTGAGCTATCCGGAAGGGGCCAGCAGAGATGAGATCTGCCTTGAATTCTGGCCGGATAGCCGACCGGAGCAACTCAAGAAACAATTCAAAAACGCCCTGTACCGCTTGAGAAGGGCCGTTGGTAAGGATACGATCCTGTATCACCCGCCCACCAGGCTGTATCATTTCAACAGGTCGCTTGATTACCGCTATGATGTAGAGGAATTCTACAAATCTCTGGATCTGGCTCAGGATGAAGAAGATCCAGAACGCAAGTACAGATTGCTGTGTGCGGCGGCTGACCTATATCAGCATCCTTTCGGTCCTTCCCTGGAAGGGATCTGGGCCGGTCCGGTCCGTTACCGGCTTTCCCTGGATTATGAACGGATCATGTTAGCAATTGCCCAAGAACAGCTTTCCCGGGACAGAGTTGATTCTGCCTTGCAGACTCTTGAAAAACTGCTGGTGGCTGTACCGGATCAGGAAATAGCCTGGAGGATGGCTATGCGTTCCTATGCGCTGAAAAGTGACCGATCAGGAATCGAGCGGACCTATCAGCGCTGCCGCCAGGCCCTGGCCCAGGAGCTCGACGCCGAACCTTCCGCAGACACTCTTGCTCTTTACCGGGAATTGATGGCCTGATTCTTATTCCAGCTCGCTGAAAGAACACTCCCTTTCATAATTGATGGTAATTATTGCATTAAAAGAGACCCTTGAGGAGACCCCGGGGGCTGATAATTTACGTGTTGCTATTCAATTATGACCTAAGAAAAGGTGGTAGAAATGAAGAATATCATCCAGAAACTCTTCTTATCAGCTGGCAAGATCGAGAAGCGCCATATCCAGGTCCTGATGGTCCTGATTGTGCTCAGTATGCTGGTGCTCGGCGCCGGCGCGCCCGGTATGGATAGTGGGGGTGGTGGCTGGTAGATGATCCTTATACTGGGTATAGCCGCCGGCTGGTTGTGCGGTCTGACCCGGTCCTGGATCACAGGCCAGCCCTACCGAGTACCAGAATTTAGAAAGATCTGGCTGATAGTAGCCGCGGTCTTACCGCAGCTGCTGATTTTCCAGATCCCCTTTACCGCAAGGTGGTTTTCCAGCACCTGGGCAGCTGCTGTGCTGGTAGCTTCCCAGCTGGTTCTGCTGATTTTCGTCTGGTACAACAGAGACCGGGTCGGGGTCCTCGTTCTGGGGTTGGGCCTGGTGTTGAACCTGGTGGTGATCCTGTTCAATGGGGGTTTAATGCCCATTGCGCCCGAAACGGCCCAGGCTCTTTTTCCAGAGGTCCCGTTCTCTGTCTGGCAGATTGGGACCCGTCCAGGCAGAAGCAAAAATATCCTGCTCCCGGTAGGGGATACCCGTCTGGCCTGGTTATCTGATTCCATCCTGCTGCCGGAATGGTTTCCCTGGAACCGGGCATTAAGCCCCGGAGATCTATTGATCGTTCTGGGGGTATTCTGGCTGCTGGCTGTTGAAAATCCGGAGAAGTCCAGACTGTCAAAAGCCTTGCCAGTTGATTAATCCTGAATTGAAAATTAAAGGATGTGACCATGTTAATCGGAACAATGCCCCAAATAACTCCAAGGAAAAGAAAACATTCTCTCGAACACCATCCCTCCAGCGTGATCAGCCGTTTGCTGGCTGCGGCAGTGATCAATAAAGGATTTCGCGATCTGTTGTTGTCAGATCCTGCCCAAGCCCTGGCCCAGGGTTTCAACGGCGAAAAGTTCCAGCTCAATTACGATCAAAAAGCCCTGGTTCTTTCCATCCGGGCTGAAAAGTTGAGCGATTTCGCGCTGCAGCTTGTCTCGGGGCAGGCAGAGGAACCGGCTGGAAGCAGCAGCGAATGGGTTCCGGTCAACCAGCCAGCTTTTATGCTCCATGCAAAATAACCTGACCTGCCCTGGAGAACAAATCGCTGGTATGCAGATGTCGTTGACCCAGAAAGTCCTTTCCTCCAGCCCGATCTTGGTTGAATCACTCTCTTCCGGTGCGGCTCCGGTTCTGATCTTGATTGCTGACCAAAAGGGTGTGATCCAGTTTATTGAGGGGGATTTACCCCTCAATATCAACCTGGCGACCAGAAAAGCCGTCGGCAAATCCCTTTACAGGGTTTTTTCAGATTTTCCAGGCATACTTGACATTCTGAAAATGGCCCTGGAGGGGAACCAAGCCAGGACTGTGACCGATAACGGTATTCAACAGTGGGAATGGCGGTTCTATCCTTTTAAAACCCATCAAAAAGTGCCTGAAGGTTTAATTGGAATAGCGTTTGACTTTTCCTTCCAGCAGGAGCTGTGGCTTAAAAGCGCGTTAATGGATGCTGCTGCAGCTCTCAGAAAGGCCAGTATACTCGAAGAGATGCCCCCGATCATCGGCGAGCAATTGCGCCAGCAGTTGGACGTTAACCAGGTATTCCTGGTCCTGGGTTCTCCCCCGAAACACCCCTATGAACTTTACTTTTCCTGGTGTAAGAAGGAGCTGGATGCTGGCTTGGGTGAAACCCTGGAAGGGATCCTGATCGATCCCCAGTTCAATAAAGAGCTCAGCGGTAAATGGCGAGATCAAAAACATTACCCCCCGCAACTGAAGTCCGCTGGTTTACATGGCTTTCCAATGGTCGTCCACAAGGAATTGCTGGGCACTTTATGGGTAGGTCGTCAAAAGCCCTTCAGCGAGGTGGAATCCCGCCTGATCGATGGGATCGCAGATATGGCCGCAAGCGCATTTCAGCGGGCAGGACGGCATGAACTCACCCAGCTCCGTTTGGGGCGCTTGGCATCTCTTCATGCCATTGATCAGGCTATCTCGGGGAGTTTTAATCTCGACCTGACCCTGCATATTATCTTGGACCAGGTTATCTCTCAGCTGAAAGTAGATGCTGCCGATGTTTTTCTGGTCGACCCAATCTCACAGGAAGCCACTTATGCAGAGGGCAGGGGATTCCAGCGTTATAAGCCCCGGGCTGGCGCGACCCAGATCAGGGAATCTTTGGTCTGGCGCGTATTGAAAAAGCGCGATCTGATAGCAATCCCTGATTTATATGGAGAATCCCCCAGTTTATACCGGGGGAGAATGTTTGCCCTGGAAGATTTCCGGTCCTATTATGGGGTCCCATTAATTGCTAAAGGCAAGGTCCTGGGGGTGCTGGAAGTCTTCAATAGGAAGCCGCTCCATGTGGATGATGAGTGGTTCGATTTTCTGAGGGCTCTGGGTACGCAGGCAGCCATCGCCATGGATAATGCCGCCCTGGTCGAGAACTTGAGGCGCTCGAACTTGGAGCTGGATTTGGCCTACAACTCCACCCTGGAAGGCTGGGTCCGGGCCCTGGATCTGCGCGATAGGATCACTGGCGACCATACCCATCGGGTAGTGGAGCGAACCCTGAAATTGGCCCAAGCCGTGGATATCCCTGACCGACAGCTGATCCATGTCCGGCGTGGTGCGCTTTTACATGACATTGGCAAGCTGGTTGTGCCTGACACCATCCTTAATAAAAAAGGACCGCTGACCGTCGAGGAGCGAACCCTGATTGAAAAACACCCCATCTATGCTCGAGAGATCCTGGAGCCGATCGAATTCCTGCGCCCGGCCCTGCCGATTCCATACTTTCATCATGAAAAATGGGATGGCAGTGGCTATCCGGATGGTATCAGTGGAAACCGTATCCCGTTAGCCGCCCGGGTCTTTGCGGTAATCGATGTCTGGGATGCCCTGAGATCACCCCGCCCCTACCGTGATGCCTGGCCCGAGAAAAAGGTCTACAGGTATATCCAGGAGCAGGCTGGGTCGCATTTTGATCCCCAGATCGTAGATATCTGGAGACGGGTGTTTCAGATCGCGCCCTGACCTTCCCCCTGGGATCGTTCCCTGCTACCGGCTGGAAGGCAGAGCTGATAAAAGTTCAGATCGGACCGATACCGATTGAACCCCCCCCTTTTTTTTGAGATTGCCCGTGAGCGCCACCAAGGGCACGCCACCCCAATTGCCAGCCCCCAAATTTAGGCGGAGATCCATTTGCATTGACCCAGGTTCCTTATCTTGCGTATGGGTGTAATAGCGACCCCAGCGTGGCCGCGAAGATCCCCGCTTCCTGAACTTCTCCCATTTTCGGATTCCGCACCGCTATCTTGTTGTCGATCTCATAGATGACGTCGTAAATGAAATATGCGTATAAATAGAAGCAAAGAGAAACGTAAATATTCCTGGAAAAAAGAACTGACGCCCGTAATTCACAGGCGTCAGTTGGGGCAATTAAAAAGGTTCCTATATCGGCTTTCTTAAATTACAGCCTTCACCAGAGGGTGTTTTGATAATGCGGGCCGGATGGACTCGATCCTTTAAGGCACGTCAGGACAGGACACATCGCCAGCTGCGGTCCAACTGTATGTGTAACTGGTGGGAAGGTCCCGCAGGTAGACTTTGAACTCGGCATCGGTATCACTCGATGTGATCACAGCTGCGGTACCGCGAGCCGTGATTGTGTTCGAGGTGTCTTCTGCCAGGTAGATGTCAGCCGCTGACTGCACAACCGCGCATTCAGCTACTTTTACAGTATCTTCTGCATTGGACCCCACGCCGCTCAGGGTCAGGGTGACGATGCCAAACAGAACGCCCAGGATGGCGATGGTCACCAGCAGCTCTACCAGGGTGAAGCCTGCTTCGGATTTGAATAATTTGTTGATCATTTGATTAATCCTCCTAATAATATTTAATACACTTGGTTTCTGGATGATTCTGGATTCCCTCAGGACCAGATAATCACCGATGTATGATGCTATAAGTAAAACATATTTTTACCTGGTGTCACCTTACAGGTGGCTTACAGACGAAACCGATCCTCATCGCTGCCGGAACGGTTGTCTGGGAATGCCGGGATAGCTTGCTGCTGGGATTGCCAGTCTGGTTTGTATGAATTATTTGATGTTGAGGGCTGCGCGGAAGGCTTTTTTATCGATCGCATAGGCCAGGGCGTCATCGAAGGAGATCAGGCCGGCCTGGTAGGAGAGCTGCAGACCTCGATCCATGGTCTGCATGCCCTGATCGACTCCAGTTTGCATGGTGTTGCCCATTTGATGGGTTTTCCCTTCCCGGATCAAGTTGCGGATGGCAGGACTGGCAACCATGATTTCCATGACCGCTAGGCGGCCTTTTCCATCCAGTCGCGGGAGCAGACGCTGTGCCAGTACAGCGAGCAGGGTCAGGGAGAGCTGCATGCGGATCTGGTTCTGCTGGTGGGGTGGAAAAGAATCCACGATGCGGTCGATTGCTTGTGGTGCATTGTTGGTATGCAGGGTAGACATCACCAGGTGGCCAGTCTCAGCAGCTGTGATGCAGGCCGCCATGGTGTCTGGATCTCTCATTTCCCCGACCAGGATAACATCCGGATCCTGGCGGAGTGATTGGCGGGTGGCAATAGCGAAGGATTCCGTATCAGCACCTAATTCGCGCTGGGTGATGAAACTGAGCTTGTCTTTGTAGATATATTCAATGGGATCTTCCACGGTGACGATGCGGCGGGAATCCCGCTGATTGATGTATTCGATCATGGAGGCCAGGGTGGTAGTTTTACCGCTGCCCGTAGGCCCGGTCACCAGGACCAGACCCTGTTTCTCCAGGGCCAGACTGGCGCAGATCGCTGGCAAACCCAGCTCCTCCATCCCTGGTATATCCTGGGATACCCTGCGTAATGCCAGGCAGATCTCCCCTTTTTGATAGCTGGCATTGACCCGGAACCTGAGATCATTTGCTGCCTGGTAAGAAAAGTCAAGCTCTTTCTTTTGCTGGAATTCCTCTTGCTGGGTTTGGGTAGTCATACTCTCGAATGCTTCCCGCAGGTCACCTGCCGTGAGCGGCCCAGCCCCGGTTACCGGAATGAGCTGGCCGTGGACCCGGATGAAAGGAACCGCCTGGCTTTTAAGATGCAGGTCGGAAGCTCCCTGGTCGTTCATATAGGGCAGGTAGTCCAGAATAATCATCCGCCGACCCTCCTCAGCCACCACTCCAGAATCTGGGTTCCATATAGTAAGGTAACGAACCCTGCCAAGGCCAGGAAAGGCCCGAAGGCGATCGCGTCCTTTCTTCCTATCTTCTTCAGCGCAAGCAGGATGCCGGCAACCAGTCCGCCGGCAATAAATGCCAGGAACAGCGTCAAGACGATTTCGGGGAAACCAACCACAACGCCTAGGAAGACGACCAATTTTGCATCTCCCATGCCCATCGCTCCCGGCGCCAGAACAACGATCAAAAATAAGACCCCGAATCCCACCAGCCCCCCAACCACCGCCAACCAGGGCTTATCCAAGTGCAGGACAGGGATCATTGCCAATCCCACACCGATCGCTGGATAGACCAGCAGATTGGGGAGTTTGTGGTGTTCCAGATCAATAATGGCCAGGACGATGAGCAGCGAACTGTAGAGGATGTAGAGGGCAGATGTCCAGCTTGCCCCAAACCTCAGCCAGGTGAGGACAAATGCCAGGCAGGTAACGATCTCAACGATCAAAGTTCTTGGCGGGATGGGTTTGCGGCAGGTTCTGCAGCGTCCTTGTAATCCAAGGTAACTGATTATGGGAATCAATTCCAGGAAAGATAATCGTCTTCCGCAATGGTCGCAGTGCGAAGCTGGTGAGATTAACGACCTCCCTTCTGGCAGGCGGTCCGCTACTACATTTAGAAAGCTGCCTACCGCAGCACCCAGCAGGGAAATGAAAACCAGATTGACAGTATTCATCGAGATTTCAGAGCCAGCCCGAGGTTTACAGCAAAAGTTGTCAGAGAGAAATCTTTTGGCAGGGGAAAGGGTGCTGGCGGCAGCTTCACGGAATAAGGTGTCCTGGATTGGAGGCGGGTCATCAGATCGGGGATTTCTTCCAGGCGGGAATCGATTTGGGTTGAGTTGAAAAGCTCTCCGGTACAGTAAACGACGGTATCTTCCGGAAGCCGGTTGGTTTTGTTGTTTTCGTTGTAGAATTTCACAGTCCTGGTCAATTCCTGGCCCAGGAGATCAGTCTTAGCCTCCGGAGTGAGATTGCCAGTGTCCAAAGGGACGGTTCTCACCAGAATCGGGATCTGGTTGATCAGGATGATCACAGCCAGACTATAGTTTTCTAGGTTAACAATCACGGCTGTTCCCTGGTTGATCAAACGCTGAAGTGCTAAAGGCTTGATATCCATGATCCTGGGTTTGATCTTGGCCGCTTTGAGGGCGGCAACCTGCTGATCAACGATATTCATCGGAACAGCCAGAACATAGAGGATGATCTGGCTTGCAGATCGCTGCAGAATCCGCCAATGGATATCGGTTTCATCGATAGAGATGGCAAATTCCTGCCGAGATTTCCGGCGGATGGTCTCTTCAAGTAGATTATCCTTGATATTGGGAATACGCAGGATGCGGTGCACCGAGCGGTGACCAGTCACAGAGCTGATCACATTAGTTCGGTTGCCTTTGAGTTCCTTGATAGTAGCAGAGATCACATTACCAATGGTTTCTGCGTTCTGGATAATGCCCTGGCTCATCAGTTCGGGTGGGATTTTCCTGACCCTCCAGGAAAGGATTTTCTTTCCTTGAATGACCAGGAACCGGATCTGATTGCCCTCAAAACTAATGGTGGTTAATTTTCTGTTGAACAAGGTTTACCCTCTTTCCTGGTTGGAGCGATAAGACCGCAGCTCATTCACCCTCCCTCGGCGGCTGCCCCCTGCTGATCAATTCCAGGGTACAGTGTTCCTCTACAGGCCAGAAGCTGGCATACTGCATGACGACGGTATCCTGGCCAGCCCGTTCAATAGTCCTAATAAAAGAAACGCAGTTTTCCAGACTGGCGCCTAACTCCAAGCTGAATTCCTCCCTCAGGATATCACCAGAGGCTGTTTCCTGGATCGAGGTGTCCATTCTGGTAATCGACTTGAGTTCCACCTGGGAACTATCAGCGAATTCTTGGCCTCTGCGAATCAAGGCGAACGGTGCTCCCAATTCAGGGAAAGATGCTTCTAATTCAGCCACTTCGCCCAGGATCCGGTCCAGTTCCAACTGCAGCTGGTCCAGCTGATCTTGCTTGATATTCTCCAGCTGGCCGAAATTTTCCTGCAGCACCTCTAGATCTTGATCAAGTTGCCTGGCGGCTGCCCGACGCTGATACGTCCATCCTAATAAGAGGATATGGAGTACTGCTAGGATCAGGCTGGCAGTTAATCCAATTCGGAGTGGGGTCACTTTGCTTTTAGGTGGTCTCATTGTACGCCTTCCTCGAACAGGACGGCAGCCAGTGTGAAAGTGAAGGACGGTTTAGGGATGGATCCAGGTTGCCCATCCTCTTCGGGAGCATCCAAAGGGGCTGCGGTATCCTCGGGCAGGATCTCTTCGATCGAGTTGATCTGGACGCTGTGAAAATCCTTGATCTCCTGTAGAGAATCCGAGAGGTCTAATACAGCAGAATAGGAATCAGCGATGCCATCCAAGTAGATCAGACCTTCCTGTTGGGTTATCTGGGTGTATTGAATGCCATCCGGCGTACTGGCAATTATATCCAACAGTGTGGTGCTCCAGCTAGAGCCTGCCAGCTCTAAGCCCTCGTAGGAAGCCAGGATCTGGTCCCTGCGGGCGGATTGTGCCTGTATTTCTGCTGTGATGCGGTCGAACTCATCAGCATTGGTTTGGGTATTTTCTATTGTAGCCTGCAAGCTGGCAACTCTTTCCCGGGCCAGGCTGAAGTCTACCTGGGCCTGCATGGCTACCAGGATCGAGGGGTAGAGGGCCAAGAGCAGCACGATAAAGGCTAACCAGGGCACTACACCTATCAGGCGTACCTTCCTGCGTCGGTAGCGCTCAGGCAGGATATTAATATCAAACAGTTTCAGCGATCCGGCGAGCGGGAAAGAGGGCGGCCGGTCGTTTGCCAGTAAAGTGTTCGGATCGTTCATAGTACTTTCTCTATCTGATTAGTTTATTCAATATCCCAGAAAAGAATCCTTGTTGTAATGCCGTCGATTTCCAACCGGGCATTGGTAGTGGATGTCCCTGCCTGGCTGGAAATATCGTAGCGAGGAGGGGTGACCTCGAATTTCCAGAAATCAGTCTTGTTTCCTCCCCGCAAGGCAACACCTCCCAGGGGGTTGGTGAACAGCAGATCCCCTCCACGGCCAACATTCGCAGGCGTATTGGCCAGGCTCGTCCAACTATCCATTGTAACAGCATAACGCCAGAAATCCGTGGATGTACCTTGCAGACCATAAAGGTAGCTGCCGCTGTTATAGGTCAGCGACCCTCCGGAATTGACTCTTGCGGGAGTGTCCTGAAGTGCAGTCCAAGAGTTTGAGGAGGCATCGTAGCGCCAGAAATCTCTGGAATTACTGCCCCGGAAGGCGTATATCGTATCAGCGCTGGTGGCTACCAGATCTGCTCCATAACCTGTACGTTTCGGGGAGTTTGCCCGGCTGGTCCAATTGTCGGATGAGATGTTGTAGCGCCAAAAAGTCTTAGATCCACCCCGGAAGGCATAGATGTAATTCCCTCCGCTGTAGACCAGAGCCCCTCCTTGCCGGACATTGTTGGGTGTGTTAGCCAAGGATGACCAGGAATTGCTGGTGATATTGTAGCGCCAGAAATCATCTTTGTTGCTACCTCGCAGGGCATAGAGAAAATCACCACCACCATAGACCAGAGCCCCTCCTTGCCGGACGTTTCCCGGCGCAGAGGCTAGGATGCCCCAGCTGTCCCCGGAAATACTGTAGTACCAGAAATCCTTGGAATTATCTCCCCGCAGGACGTAAACCCGGTCCCCACCCGGGTAGGCCAAGGCGCCGCCACGTTCGATGGTCGCCGGGGCGGCATGTAGGATATTCCAGGAGCCAAGAGGCAATCCGGTGACTGTGAGCGAAATTGTATAGCCGTTAATCGTGCCGGGAAAGGCCAGGGTTTGAGGGGTGCCAGCGTTAAGGTCCACCTGCGCCCGGAATGCTGGCCTGTTAAGCAGGGCCCAGCAGCCGAATTCCACTCCAGCGTCAGTTGCATATTGGGCCAGGAAGGACTCTCTGGCAGCCTCACTGCCTAATGAACGACTGCTGACAAAGGACAGGAAGGGCGTCAGGAGGATCGACCCGACAGCCAGGGCGATCAGGGCTGCGGGCAGGGAACGTCCTGTTTCCCTGGAAAGAACGCCCGGGATCCTATCCGGCTGACTTCTGGGCCGCCGGATGCTTGCTGGCTGGGTTACAAACCGATTAACCTTATCGAGAATCCTCATCGCTGATTTACCTGACTCTTAAGGCAAATTGGACGGTAACGGTTTCAGTCTCTTCCTCGCTGGTCGAAGTGATGGTGACTGTTAATAGTTTTCCGCTGAGTGAAAAGACCACATCGCTTTGGGAGGCGATATGGCGGGCGACGATATTGGTGGATTGCGGAGATCCGTCTTCGAGGTGTGTGCGCACCAGAGAGCTGTTTACCGCATCATAGCTATAGCGGTACTGATGAGAAGTATCTTCCCAGTTGAGCGTGCCATAGACGGCTCCCGAGCCGGGAGTGAAACTGTAAGCTTCCAGGGCGTCACGACCCAGCCACAGGGAAGTTACTTGAATGTCACTTGAGGTTTGCAGAGTACTGTTTCCCCAATGGGTGACCAGCACAAACTGGACCAGGGCGGTGGTGATGATGCCAAACACCAGCACGCTGATGGCCATAGCGACCAGCATTTCCACCAGGGTTGCTCCCCTCTCTGGAGGCCGTAAATGGCTGAGGGTTTTGTGTTCTAAGGTCATCGGTCCACCTTAAAAGCTGCCGTTTGGACAGGTGTATTCCCTCCAGATTGGACGATGACAGTGATACGCTGCAGGCCATCGTTCCTGAGGGTGGAGGAAAAACTGCTGGTAGCGGCATTCCAGTATTCGATCACCAGGGAGACAGTATAGCCGGGCATGGCACTGACGGCTGGATAAGGGGAACTGATCGGATCCGGATGATATGGTGCGTCCTTGATCAATTCCAGCTGGGAGCGGGCCAGCGTCTCGGCCCGGACCTTGTCATCAATTTGTCTGACACCAATGACCCCAGTGGTGATCATGACGACCAGGATGACGATCCCCATGGCGATGATGGCCACAGTGACCAGTTCCTCGACCAGGGTTACTCCCCTCTCAGACTTGAGAAATGACATCTCCTCGCAGGCTTGCTGTTGTTCTATCATTTAATCTGCCCCAGCAGGGAATACATAGGGAGGATGACAGAAATGGCCACGAAGGCAACAATGATGCCAACAAAGATCACCATACCTGGTTCCAGCAAGGCCGTCAGATTGTGGATTGACCGATCGACTTCCTCTTCGTAATACCCAGCGAGGGTGATCAATTGGTTGTCCAGGGATCCGGTTTCTTCCCCCACCCGAACTACCTGGGCAAGCATCTTGGGGAAGTAGTTGGATAGCGATAGGGGAGCAGCAATGCCCCGACCCTGAAGGGTTTCCTGGCGCAGATTTTCGATCTCCTGATTGAGTACGATATTTTGGATCGTTTGGCCGGTCAGTTCCATAGACTCGGGAAGTTGCAGGCCGGCCATCAATAGGGTAGCCAGGGTCCTGCTGAAGCGAGCGCAGTTGCCGTTGGTGTTAACCCTGCCGATAATCGGGGCCTTTAAGGCCAAATGGGAAAGCTGCCTTTTCCCTCTAGGCCGTTGAAAGTAAAAGAAAACCAAACCAGCCAGGACCAGCAAACCCACAAAGATAATCAACCTGTATTCCAGGAAGAAATTCGAGGCAGTCATGAGCATACGGGTAGGCCAGGGAAGCTCGGCCTGGAATTCGCTGTAAAGGGACAGCAAAGGGGGCAAGGTGAAGTTGAGCAGGAGCAAGACCACCCCAAACGCCAGAACCAGCACTAAAGCCGGGTAGGTCATTGCCCCGCGGATCTTGGATTTGAGGTAGTGTTCTTTTTCAAGATGGGTGGCCAGTTGCCGCAACACCCCCCCCAAGTTGCCTGTCCGCTCACCTACATTGATCATGTTCTGGTAAATGGGAGGGAACACATACTTATGATTACTCAGTGCCTGGGAGATTGAACTGCCCTGGCGGATAGCATCCACAACCTGACTGAGGACCTTTTGGAGCGATCTACTGGAGACCTCTTCAGCCATTAAATCCAGGCCGGGTAGCAGGGCTACCCCTGATTCAACGAGGTTGGCCAGCTGGTTGGTGAAGATGATCACATCCTGTGTTTTGGGGCCAAAATAGGTAGGAAACCACTTAGCCAAGTCTATAGATGCTTTGGTTTTTGTCAGTCTGGCAACAGTCAGTCCGCGCTGAAGCAGGATCTGTTCGGCGGTTTCCTCTTGTTCCGCCTGCAGGAGGCCTTTAATTTCCGTTCCGGTTGAATCGTATGCTATATAGCGGTAGGGCATGATCTCTCCTTCTCTGGCAGGAAGGATTTTCAGGGATTATGGAAGGTTTATTCTACCGTGTGAACGGTACGTAATATCTCATCTGGTGTGGTTAATCCCTGTTGTACTTTCAGCAGGCCATCCCTTCGCATGGAAACCATTCCGGCTTTTATGGCAGCAGCTTTGATCTCGTTTGAACTGGCTCCGGACGAGAACAGCTTCCGGATCTCGGAAGAAATAGGCATCAATTCGAACACACCTGTACGGCCTAGATAACCTGTCTTGTGGCAGTATGTACATCCCTCACCTTTGTTATACACCGGCAGCGGCGCACCCATTTCATCCTGGTATATCTTGTTGATATTCTCGGGTGGCTTAGTTTTTACACTGCAGTGAGGGCAGGAAAGTCTGATCAAGCGCTGGGCAATGATGCCCACAATTGTCGAGTTGATCAGGTAGCGGTCGATGCCGAGTTGGATCAGGCGGAAGAGGGTTCCGGCGGCGTCATTGGCGTGGATGCAGGACAGTACCAGGTGACCGGTCAGGGCGGCCTGGATGGCAGCATTGGCAGTTTCTGCATCCCGGATCTCTCCAACCATGATCATGTCTGGGTCGAGACGCATAACACCTCGCAGCCCAGAGGCGAAAGTAATGTCTGCTGCCCGGTTGACCTGGATCTGGTTGATGCCTTTGAAGTTGTATTCAACCGGATCCTCGATAGTGATGATATTATGACTTTCGTGATCGAGCTGGTTGAGGGCGGCATACAGGGTGGTGGTCTTTCCGGATCCGGTGGGTCCCGCGACCAGCACCATACCGAATGGGGAATGGATCATTTGACGGAACCTTTCGATGACGTCCTCCATCATGCCCAGTCCGTTGATGTTCAGAATGGATTCGCTCCGGCCCAGGATGCGGATTGTGGCCATCTCACCCCAGGTAGTATCACTGGTAGCAACCCGGAAGAAGGTCTCTTCGCCGCTGATTACATCTGAGAATTGGCCATCCTGGGGTCGCCTGCGTTCTGCGATGTTCATCCCCGCCAGGACTTTGATGCGGGACAGCAATTGGTAGTGACTGCCTTGTGGCAGGGACAGGGCATCAACCAGCAGGCCATCTACTCGATAGCGGACCCTGACGGATTGATGATCGGGGACGATGTGTATATCCGAAGCCCGGTCCCTGACCGCCTGTTCCAGGATCATGTCTACAGCTCGGACCACCGGATCTTCTAGGATCGCGCTAGCTTCCAGGTTGGCATCAACGGCCTCTGTTGTCCCGGAAAATTCTGCGACTTCACGTTCGATTTTCTGATTGGCTTTATAGTATAGATCTATGGCGTTTCGGATATCTAACCCCACGCCAACCGCAGGTGTGATATTCATCCCGGTTAAGGCCGAGATTTCGCTGATCACCGAAATATTGGTTGGGTCTTCCATCACCACTATCAGCGAACCATCCCTGATTTCTACGGGGATAAGCTGATAGCGGCGAGCTACATATTCGGGGATCAACTCGGTAATCTCTGGCTTTACGGATTCGTGGCTGAGGTCTGCAAGCGGCAGATTCAGCTGAATGCTGAGTGCCATCGCCAGTGATTTTGATGTGATCCATCCCTGGTCAACAAGGATCGTTCCCAGCCGCCGGTCGTCCCCAGCCTGCTGCATTGCCAGGGCTTGATCCAGCTGGTCCTTGGTAATGAGTTTGGATTCCAGGAGTACCTGTCCGATGGATTGCGGGCTACTTCTGAGATCCGGGTTTGAGGGTGTCGTAGTGAATATCTCCTACTAGAATAGCTATTGTTAACATTTGATTATATTATAGATTGCCTCCTCCAGACTTACAATTTTGGGAGGCCCTCTGGTAGCCGTTGGAAGGAAAAGAAAGGATGGAAATCGGGGTCTTTAAGAACAGGGTGCTGTTATGGGAAACCGACCAGGATGCGTCACTCATGACAGGTAGAGCTCCGAGCTTAATCTATTACTGCAGTGGATTTTTCCGAGCTGTTCGGGAACACGAGGTTGCGGGTGCCAGTTGTGGTGGTTGCTTGTGTGTGGTCCAGATTATGTAATTGTACAAGTCACAGACAAATCGCCCTGGGTCTTGTTTTCCCCGCTCGTTTTCTTGCTGAACCAGTTCCAATTCCGGAAGATTTTAATAGTTTCCCTTCTCGACCTAAAATATGGCTTGGATCAATTCTATGTCGGAGGCGCAACTACCAATCAATCCAAGGATCCATCCCACCCTGTGCCCCGTTGCTCAGCCCGCCCCGCCTGCCGGGCAGGTATCTCAGGAGGCTGAGAACGGCACACAGGCGGCAGTGATGATCACCAGATTTTGAAAGAACTTGAGAAGGAGGGATTTTTAGTTTGTCAAACCAGCCCCTTTCTTTGTTAAGGATGCAGGAATGACGAACGAAAACGGATTTGGAGCCCAGTAAGAACGCTTAAGCGACGTTAGCTATTAGAGACATATTTATGAAAGTTTGCGGATGAGCTCACCTGGAGCCTGATGCTTTTCCCGATTCTCGGTCTTCGGTTCTCGGTCTTCGGTCCCCGGTCCGCCGCAGGGGCTCGGGGATTAGGTGACCAGTCTTCACACCGGTAAATCATTATAAAAAGCTTGTCCAGCTTTGCCCTTCATATATTTCTCAACGATATTAACAGCTCGTGATACCCCATCCTCACCTTGTATACCCTCACTGATAACCTTGGCTCGCTTTCCCATATCCTCATTATTCAGAGCTGCAATAATAGCAGCAGCAAGCCCACCCGCTGACAGGTTTTTTATGGGAATTGGCCTGGGTCCAGCTCCCAGTGCGTATACACGACGGCCCCAGAATGGTTGATCACTTGTGAAGGGCAGAACGATATTTGGTACTCCAGCCAGTAATCCCTTCCCGGTTGTGCCAGCTCCGCCATGGTGGATGACTACTGCAGACCGCTTAAAGAGCCAGTCATATGGAACATAATCAGCCTGGAAAACAGCCTGAGAAGAATCTCTGATTTTGTGCCTGGCTCCTACGATTATCCCTCGCTGTTTGCTGAGTGACAAAGCTTCCAGCACCTTTTTGTAAATTCCTTCCAGGTTTCGTGTAACAATACTTCCAAAGACAATAGAGATTGGTGGTGGACCTGAGTTGATGAAGTTCAACAAATCTTTTTCAGGAATCCAATCCCCATGATCTTCTGAGAACCAGTATCCTGTGATATACGCTTCATCGCGCCAATCCCCGGGTCGCGGGACTACGTGTGAACTGAACCCGTACAGGATAGGTGTTTGCCATTCATTCCGCCCATCAAAAGGCCAGCTTGTCAGTGGAGGTAATCCGGGATTTTTTCTTCGAACTCTCTTATATAATAATCGACTTCCCTGCCTAAAAGTTTGGGTTACTATATCGTGAGTAATTCGCCTATATAAACCCCCCAACGGGATGTCAGGAAAAGTTGGAGCTGGAAATTCAGCTGTGCTCGAAAAGACGGGGAAAAGTTGTGCTGAGATATCAGGAACGCCCATCTCTCGAGCTATTTCATGGCCCGCGGAGGTGAAGAGAAAAGAATGAATAATGATATCTGCGTCTTCACAAGCGGCCCGGGTTTCTTCAATCACCCTAACTGCCAACGGCAAAACAAACTTGGACATTGTGAGAATCATGCGACACTGGCTCTTGCCAGCTCCATCCACGAAATCCTGAACGAGCTGTTGAGGTTCACCCGGCAGGCCAATAAAATCGATTTTGGAAGAGTCAACAAGAGAATGATAAACATTCGGCGCAGCCAAACAGACTTTATGCCCTGCGTGTATGAAACCCTGGGCGAGAGATATAAAAGGCTCTACATCTCCCCGGGACCCATAGGTCAAAAGGGTGATTTTCATGCATTGTGTCCTGAACTGGAATTCTTTTCGTTGACTTCTTATCAGGGACTTGGCCCACCTAACGTGGGAGTAAGCCGCCTGCCGTGTTTGCGATTACACCACTGTTTCAGTATAGCCTAACTTTGTAAATTCCGCGCCGTCTTACCTGCCGCCAAAGGCGGGTCGGCTTAACGCGGGGTTGGGTTGCCTTCATTCATATTGCGAGAACAAATTATTAACTAATCTGGTTCTCTTCGGCATCTCTTTTCCATGCGTCTCGCATTACGGGGTTGAGTTGCAAATAAGCATCCACTCTTTCTTTGGGAACTGTGTTTAGGGGACAAGAAAAATTGACACATTGAGAGCAAGTATCTTTACGTAAAGTCCAAAAGAACATCACTGCCGCCCAAAAAGCAATCAAAGCAAAAAGATATTGACCGCTCACCAACATAAAGGGAAATGGATAGCCGATAAGAATTAAAAAACCGATGAATAACTGTATTCTCTCCGAACGATTCATCGGTTGGGGCGCGTACTTCCATAATTTATAAACGCCGTAATTGGCAATGCAATGGAGCGTTTTATCCTCTTCGGCATAGTAGGGGCAATGGCGGCAAAGAATATAACTTTCCCAGACATAGAAAAAGAACATGCTAAACGCGAACCAGCCCAATAAATACCATCCCCAGCCCCCTAAGATAACCCCAATGAATGAAGGTAGAGCAAACATGATAAAAAGTCCCATAAAATGAATTAAATCGCCCCGGTTAAAACGACATTTCAAATTGTCGGCAAGCGCACAACCGACACATTCAGATTCCGGTTGCCAAGTGCAAATTTTATACGGGTTTTTATCTTTTTTTTGTGCAGACATGGGAAAATCCTAAAGGTGTGGAAGGAAGAAACCCGTAGGTTGAACTATTAAGTTCAATCTGCGTTATTAAAGCAAGAGCCTTTCTCTATTCTAGTCCCTTTTTGAACTCTTTTGCAAGTCTCCCGCCCACTTTGGCGAGAGCGACCACGTTCTCATCTTCTATGATGCGCACACCATGACCACTGCGATCCGCGCCTAAAACTTCAATCGCCTCGCGGACGTTTTCCGCGCCGCCCCATTCTCCAGCGTGGACGGTGATTTTCAATCCCGATTCTTTTGCTTCGCGAAAGATCGGCGCAAAAGGTTTGTCTGAAAACTCGGCTTCATTACCGGCAATATCCAATCTGACGGACTGAGCTCAGCCGGGCCGCCAGGCGCGGCGTCGGCTGAAGCGGCGGGTTAGGCGGGCTTTGGCCGTGTTGAAAATACCTTGCCACTGGTTCGTCGCCACATAACCTCACCGACCTATATCTTGATCGAAGGTCCAAACACCAGCGCATACAATATGACTGCAACAACCCCAGCCACAATCCACTGCCAAGCGCGTTCAATTCGTAGTGGCTCTTCCCCTGTTGCCCGATCTCGTTTCATTAACGACGTTTCCCAGACCAATCCAGATGTTCCGCCAAAACTTGCAGCAACTGCTGAGGTTACGACGATTACCCATCCTTGTGGATTGAATAACCCGATCAATAGGGATACCAGCCCACCGGTCAGGTAGCTTGTCAGTGTTAATTTCTGAGCACGCCGGATTCTCTCTATCCCGCTCCCGCCATTAAACCCTTCCATGCCCTGTACACTCTTTCCCATCGCCACTCTATACCCGACTAACCCTATAACCGTCGCTCCCACTCGCCACAGCCATTCAGGTCGCAGGTTGTACAACACCCCATCTCGACTTGTGCCAAAGTCTCCCAAGCCCGACACGCCGGAAAACAGCAAGTACCCTGTCGCTGTCATCCAACCGATGCTCCCGAGTAACCAGACCAGCAGCTTCGTTGGCGACGGCGCCTGACGTATTTGACCTAACGCATAGAATGCCACGACCCCCACTAGCAAACTGACCAGCGGGCCTGCCAGTGCTACCAACCGTATTGCTAGATCCCCTATACTCTGGTAATCGCAATCCACATAGAAAGCACCCAACTCTCGTACCCTCCCCCCCAACATAGTGCAAGCCAGTGCATGCCCTGCATACTCGTGCAATGCTACGCCGAAGATGTAGGCTATACTCGCTATCCCTGCAACCGTCGCGATATCGATCGGTAAATCTGAAGTCTCTTGAAGGTCAGTGGTCATGCATCTTCCTTTGCTAAAAAGGCCTTATAACGGTCGGCTGCAACCCGTGTTAGTCGGCCCGCCCGTACAGCTCCGTTCTCTATGACGCCGCCTCTGTCACTGTGCCTGCGCTTCATTCCTGCGGGAGTATCCGAGATGGCGCAGACGCCGTCACTCCAGCCACTGCATCGGGTCGTTCCAATTCTCCGGCTCTCCTACTATCTACTCTCGCTGTATCCGCCACGAAATTATTGATGGATACAAGCATGTTTTCAATTTCGGGATAACCACTGAAACCGTAAGAGAAAGAGGAAGGGAACCTGACCATCATCCTTTCCGGCACATCTCCCATATTCATCATAAGGAATTCTGCCCAGACCCAGGCTGTGCCCATTTTGTCCAGATCAGTTTCCTCAAGGACCTCAATGACAACCTTTTCGTCCACCATCTTGACTTTTGTGTCAATGGTCTCCAATTCCGGGTTAGACCCTGGCGGCATTTGAGGAGGGGCGATATCAACCAGCGCAGGGCGAATGGCAAGCACGGCTGCCAGATCGAGCGCCAACAGAGCAGCACACATTTGGATTACTTTAATGGAAGCGGACCGGGAAAATTTGTAACGCATCGCTGCCCTCCTTGATGAAGATTCCTTGAAAGTTATCTCTGGAGCGTTACGTTTGTTTTGGCTGGAGAACCAGCCGACCTCTCAGCTGCTGGCCAGCGAAATAAAAATCCACCTATCAATTATTCTACACCAGCTCGCCTCCTTTAACCTTCAAAGTTGCACTTATTAGTTGAATCTAGCAATACATATTATTGAAGGCAAACGTAAGAGTTCACCCGCAGCCGGGTTTTCTTTTAATGATTATAGAACCGAAACTGATAAAGGGGGAAACCTTCAAAAGCCGGACGTGGCAGGCTATCGGGTGGAGCGAGGGTTAGTTTGAGATGATCTCGTTAAGCCCTTCTACGATAATTTCCAATTCCTCGGAATCAACCCGTCCAATCTTCTTGTCAAGCCGAGAAGTTGATATCGTCCTGACCCGACTGATCTTCACCCAAGACTGTTTTGGGAGATCCCCGCTTCTCAGTTGATGGGTTAATGGAAAACCAGCCCTTTGAGGCTGGCTTGTTATGGCCATGGCTATGACTGTTCCGGACTTATTATTAAAAACATCATGGCTGATAATCACAACTGGCCTAAATCCAGCTTGTTCATGGCCTTTTGTGGGATTCAAATCAGCCCAATATATGTCCCCCCTTAATATTCTGGCCATTCAGATAGATCCCCTAATAATCCTTCATCTGCTAACGATTGTTCATAAGCAGGGTCGAGTTTTGCAGATTCCTCGGCCAATCGTGACTTTTCTACTTTGACCATGCGTTCAATTATGGCATCCTCAACAGCGCTGCTCCTGCTAGGATATTTTCCTTCAGAGACAAGGCGATCTAATTTTATGATCAGATCCTTTTCTATAGTTACTGCCACTTTTTGTTTAGGCATATTGACTACATCCGGTATGACATATTATCATACCTTAGGCCAAATTTGTCAAATATTGTATCGACAACTAACGACTTTGAGCTCAGCGGCCCGGCAACGCTATTGTCGGCCGATTTTCGCCCGCTGGCCGGGTCCGCTGAAGCGAGTTGTTAGGCGGCCACTACAAAGCCTGATAGATCTGTATCAGGTTCCCGCAAGTATCATCGAACAAGGCAACTATTGCAGCTCCCACGTCAGTGGGCTCCATCTTGAACTCAACCCCAAGCTGCTTCAATCGCTCATACTCTCTCTGAACGTCATCGACAGCAAATGCGGCGGCGGCGATCCCCTGCTCGTATATCGAATCTTTGTATGATCTAGCCGCGGGGTTGTCGCTCGGCTCCAAAAGCAGCTCGGTACCATCGGGCTCTTCAGGTGAAACTACCGTCAACCACTTAAACTTTCCCACCGGAAAGTCCTGCTTCTTCTCGAAGCCCAGGACATCTGTGTAGAACTTAAAGGCCGATTCTTGATTGTCCACAAAGACACTCGTCAGGGTAATTCTCATCTGATCTTCTCCGTTGCAGGTTGCCTAACTATCAATTATCCCTCAACTGCGCGCTAAAAGGATAAGATCTTATCCCGCAGCGCTGCTATCCCCCGGCCGCCCCCTCAACCTTCCCTCAACCCTCCCCCCCAACCTTCCCCCCTACTTGGCCACCACGTACACCCGCGCCGTCCAGCTGCCGAAGGCGCCCCCGCAGGTCACCAGGGTCACCCGCTCATCCGACGAGGGGCCCAGGTAGCGCAGATGGGCGTTGAGCTCCTCGGCCGTCCGTGAGATGTAGGGGACCTGGACCACTTTCTTGACGGTGTACTTGAACTTTCCCCCGTTCTTGGTGTAGAGCACGATCTTGTCCCCCGGTTTGAGCTTCTTGAGGTTGACGAATACCCCCTCCCAGGCGTACCAGCCCATGTTGTAGTTGTGGCCCACCAGGACGATGTTGCTGCCTTCCCCGGGATTCTGGGAGGTCAGGGTCTGGCCGACCAGGTCCAGCCGGCTGCTGGTGGCGAACAGGGAGTCAGTGTCGTACTGGATGTTCCCGCTGGCGTCGCGGTACTGCCGCAGCGGCACCACCGCCCGGTCGACGTTGATGCTGGGAATCACCAGCCGGATCACCGGACCGCTGGGGATGGGTGTCGGGGTGGGTGTCGGCGTGGGGGTCGGCGTGTAGGGGCTGTTCACCAGGGAATAGAACACATCCCCCGGCGGGGGTGCGGTGCTGCGGATGGAGGCGATGCGCGGCAGAGGCAGGCTGACCTGTTGCGGAAAGAGCAGGTAGTTCCCTTCGGCCAGCTGGGGGGAGGACAACAGCGGCTTGAGGGAAACCAGGGCAGCCCACAGTAGCAGCAGCCCTCCAGCGGTGAGGAGGATATTTGGCAGCCAGCGGTGGGGTTGAGTTCTTCGCAAGGGAAATCTCTAGCTTATGATTTCAGGGCATCTGTCGGCAGACAGGGATCGATCCCTTTAGCACAGGACCCTGCTGGGAACAGGGTAACCTGCCCCACAGGGCCCGGCATGTTAAAGGTATGGGCTGTCCGCGCCAGGCACGACCCGGCGGGGACAGGATTATCAGATCTCAGGCAGCCGCGGTGGCTCTCTTGCGGCGGAGCAGCAGACCGGCTGCTACCAGCCCGGCTCCCAGCAGGGCGATCCCGCCGACAACATAGGGAGTCCCTATCCCCACGCCCGTCGAGGGAGGATATCCGGCGTAATCGTAGGTGGCTGTGACCCGGCAGTCATCCGCGCTGTAAAAGGTGACCACATGGTAGCGGTAGGATGCGGGGAACAACTGGTAGAGGTCTCCGCCGCTGTAGATGGCGCAGATCTGATCGTCGATCACGCTCTGCAGCTGGGTGTCATCGCTGCAGGCCCAGGGATCGGTCAGAGTACCGGTCCCGCCCGTGGTGACGCTGGTGCTGCAGTAGAATGTACCAGCAGCGTTGACCGCGCCAGGGATCAGTAGGGCAGCCATGATAGCAAGAATAGCGATTAAGCGTAGTTTTTTCATCCCTGCACTCTCCTTTTGGTTCAATCATCATGATTATAGCGTTTTTTTCATAAAAAAACACTCAACAACCCTGCAAGGTGGCCTAATGTCCCTGATTTTCCCCTGAAACACCCCCCTGAACGGCCTCTAACAGGGCCCGGGCCAGGCTGATCAGCTCGGGATCCGAGCCATTTTCGGCAGCGAAGCGGTAGGCCTGGGCCGCTTCAGTGGGATTTTTCAGCTCCTCCAGAGCCATGCCCATGTATAAATGCAGGGCTGGATCCTCAGGGTTGAGGTAGCGGGCAGCGTCAAAATACATCATCGCCAGGGCCGGGTCATCCTCCAGCAGGGAGACCACCCCCAACCCTTGCAGCGCCAGGGGGTGGCGGGGGTCCTGCCGCAGCACGTCCTCCCATACCAGGCGGGCCTCTACCAGGCGGCTGTCCGAGAGGATCAAGCCCGCCCAGGAGGCTTTGGCGTCCAGCAGGCTGAAGTCCAGCTCGAGGGCCCGGCCGTAGGCGGCCGCGGCCGCTTCCCAATCCTCCTGGGCGTAATAGGCACTGCCCAGGTTGACCAGGGCGGTGGCGCTCAGCGGGCTGAGCTCGACCGCTTTCTGGAAGTGCTCCTCCGCCAGCTGTACCTGATCGTCCTCCAGCAGCAGCACCCCCAGGTTGTTGTGGATCCAGGGCAGATACTCGTCCAGCTCCAGGGTCTGCTGGTAGACCTCCAGCGCCTCCCCATCTTTGCCCTCCAGGGCCAGGATGTCGCCCAGGTAGCCCAGGTTGCGGGCTGATTCCGGTTCCCAGCGGGTCACCGCCCGCAGGTAGCGCTCCGCCACATCGGGCCTGCCCTGCTCGATCCAGCGCTCCGGCAGGACCGCCGTGGCCCGGTCCAGCAGCGGCGGGCCCAGGATGAGGGTGACCATCGCCAGCGCGGCGATCGCCACCAGCGTTGTGGTCAGAGCCCGGGTCTGGCCGGGCTTGAGGCGCAGACCCCATTTGCGCCTGGGCTCAGGCAGGGAGGTGGGCGCCAGCCAATCTGACCGTCCCAGGGTCCAGATGGCGGCATCCTCCCGGGCGGTCACTGTGAAGCCGCTAGGCTTGCCGTAGAGCAGCATGGCGCTGCCGAAATGCTCTCCCGCCCCCAGGGTTCGGGGATGGCTGTCGGGGTTTTCCAGCAGCACCTGCCCGCTGGCGACGATCCCGAAGAATTCGCCCCGGCGTCCCTGGCGAATGATCTGGACTCCGGCAGGATAGCTGTGCAAGCGCAGCCTGGAGGACAGGAAACGCAGCCGCTTCTCCGGCAGCTGTGCCAGAAAGCCGATCCCCTTCAGGTCTGGTGGGTTGGCGTTGTGTCTCATAGGTCCTTGGTGGGAATAACCTGCTAGGATTGTAACGCGAAGCGGCGGGGCTGGTTTATGAGATTTGTAAGCCGGCGGCAGTTTTACAGTCATTGCGAGGAGCCGGGTTTACCCGGCGAGGCGGCAATCCCAACCTGCTTCCGCAAGAAATCTGGATTGAGCGGCAGATGAGATCCACTGATGAGGAGATTGCTTCGGTCGTTCCTCCCTCGCAATGACAGGGGTTTTTGGAAGGGCGAACCCACGCTCCCCTCGCCCGTCCTGCTAATGCTCCCCTTACCCGCCTTCCACTGCTCCCCTCACCATCCCCTGGGAGGATTTTCTGGCAGTTCCCCAACGCCCGTACTTCTAATGCTCCCCTCACCGTCCCCGGGGAGGGTTTGCCGCCTGCCCTCAACGCCCGGGGACGGCCGTTTGAGCGCCCGCCCTGCTGATGCTCCCCTCCCTGTCCCCGGGGAGGGTTTGCCGCCTGCCCCCAACGCCCGGGGACGGCCGTTGGAGCGAGCGTTAATGGATCCGGTCGCAGGAGCGTTGTTGAATTGGAGGATCAGCTTCCTATTCGCTGGCGCAGACCACCACCGCGGCAGCCATTTCCCGCGCGTGGGTCAGGCTGACGGACCAGGTCAGGTAGCCCTGAGCCTCGGCGATCGCTGCGGCCCGGCCGCTGAGACGCAGGACCGGCTTCCCGGAAGGCTCGCTGAGGACCTCGACCTCCACCCAGGAGATCGGCCCGATCCCGGTTCCCAGGGCTTTGGAGGCTGCCTCTTTGGCAGCGAAGCGGGCCGCCAGCTCCGGCGCGCTGCCGCGGGCCAGCTGGATTTCCGCCTCCGTGAAAACCCGCTTCAGAAAGCGCTCGCCGTAGCGGTCCAGGGTTTTTTGGATGCGCCCGATCTCGATCAGGTCAATCCCGGAGGAGAGTCTCATAAGGGCGGCCCCGCGGTGGAGATCGCCAGCCGGTCCGGGTCCAGATACTGGCGGGAGGCTTCCAGGATCGCTTCCCTGGTGATCTTCCGGATCATCTGCTCGTAGCCCTGTAGATAATCCAGGCCCAGCTGATAGCGCTCCATGGTCAGCAGCGCCGAAGCCACGCCGCTGTTGGATTCCAGTGTTAGAGGCAGCTTGCCTACATAATTCGACTGCACGTCGGCCAGCTCCTCGGGGCTGACCGGCTCGGCGACGAATTTCCGGATCTCCTCCTGGATCAGATCCAGGGCTCTGTCCAGGTTCTCCGGGGCGACGCCCGCCGCTACCGTCCACGGCCCGGGACCGACGCTGGAGCTCAGGGAGCTGTAGGCATAATAAGCCAGCCCCGATTTGTTGCGGACCGATTCCCCGATGCGCCCCATCATGCCGAATTGGCCCAGAATGCTGTTCCCCAGCAGGGCTGGATAGAAACCTTCCCAATTCCGCCGGGGGCCGACCACGCCCAGCACGATGTCGGTCTGGCTTTTACCCTCAACGATCTGGTGCTGGCGGGTGGTCTTTTCCAGGGGCGGAGCTTCCGGAACCTGGATGGGTTCCGGCTGGTTCGGGTTGGACCAGGAGCCCAGTTTTTCCTTTACCAGAGCGACTGCCCGGTCCGGCTCCACCGCTCCCACAATAACGATCACCATCTCCTGCGGGCCGTAGTGTTTGGCGTGGAAATCGACCAGGTCCTGGACCTGGATAGCCCGGATGGTTTCCGGGTAGCCGTCGCTGGGAAAGCGGTAAGGGTGGCCGGCGTAGGCGATCTGGTCAAACCCCAGATCCGCCATCTCGCCGGTGTCCTGGGAGCGCAGATCCAGCCCGGTCAGCAGCTGGGAGCGGACCTTCTCGACATCGGCTTCTGGAAAGACCGGGTTGATCAAGATATCTCCCAGCAGGTCCAGCAAGCTGGGCAGATCATCGGCCAGGGATTTCCCTCCGAACCCGGCGGTGTGAGCGCCGGGGCTGACGCCCAGGCTCGCCCCCATGGATTCCAGGCTGTCATACAGCTCCTGGAAGGAGCGGGTGGTGGTGCCGCGCATGAGGGTGTCGGCGGTGAAATCCGCCAGGCCCAGCTTGTCCTCCGGGTCATATAAACTGCCGGCCTGCAGATAGCCTGAGAGGGCGATCGACAGGGAGTTGAAATTGGGGCGCACCAGCACGGTGGTCCCGTTTTCCAGCTCGACCCGGGTGATGTCGTGGGGGCCTGGCAGTGATTCTGTCTTGAGAGGTGTGAACTCCTGCTTGCTCATGATCCTTTATTTCCCTTGTTGTGGGGCAGGTACACGCCCACAATCCTGTTTTGAGGCACCAGATACTGGCGGGCCACCCGCTGGACATCGTCGGGCGTGACCGCTTCCAGGCTGTCCAGGTATCCGGTCACCCACTCATAGCTGGCGAACATTTCCGAAAAGCCCATCCAGAAGGCCTGGTTGGTGATGCTCTCGCCCCCGTAAGCGAACAGCGCCCGGGTCTGTTTGGCGGCCCGCTGCAGTTCGTCCTCCCCCGGGAGGGTGTCCTGCAGGCGCTGGATCTCCCCGTCCAGGGCTTGCAGGGCCCTTTCGGGATCGGCGTCGGGATGAACGATCAGGTTCAGGCTGTACAGGTAGGGATCGATGGTGGCCGGCAGGCTTCCGCTGACACTGACAGCCAGATCCTCATCCTCCACCATCCGGGTGTAGAGCCGGGAGGTCTTATTGGAGATCCCACCCCCGCCGAACATGTTCAAACCCTGGGGGCCGGAGAGCAGGCTGTCCAGGATCAGCAGCGGGAAAAAATCCTCCTGACTGGCCGGGGGCGCATGGTAGGAAACTTCCGCCAAAACGGTATCTCCCGGTCCTTCCACCATCAGGCGGTGTTCTCCCCGCTGGGGAGGTTCCGGCCGGTTCACCTGCGGCGGCTCAGGGCCGGAGGGTAGACCCTCATAAAGCTCCTTGAGGCGCTTGAGCAGCTCCTCCTGATCGAAATCGCCCGCGATCGAGACCACCGCATTGCTGGGCGAGTAATAGCTCTGGTAGTGCTGATAGAGGTCATCCCGCCCCATGGTGGCCAGATCCACCATATCCCCCAGGATGACATGGCCGTAGCTGTGGATCCTGAAAGCGGCCTGGTGGATCGCTTCCATGAGCCAGAAGCTGGGGTTGTTCTCGCGCCCCTGCCGCTCCGACATGACCACCGTTCGCTCCGATTCCACTTCTTCCGGGTCGAATGTGCTGTTTGTCATCCGGTCCGCTTCGATCTCCAGGGCCAGGTCGATCTTGTCTGCTGGCATGGTCTCGAAGTATGTGGTCCAGTCAAGATAGGTGAAAGCGTTCCAGGCTCCCCCCGCCCGGGCGATGATCTTGTCGCGCTCTTCGGCAGGGAATTTTTCCGTCCCCTTGAACTGCATATGTTCCAACCAGTGGGAGATGCCGGTTTTCCCCGGGAGCTCATCCCGGGAGCCGACCCGGTACCAGACCCAGCTGCTGATCAGGGGAGCGGTATGGATCTCTTTGAGTTTGATCTCCAATCCATTCTTCAGGCGAATGGAAGGGATGGGTTCTAACATGGTCATAGGCTTTGGTCTTATTGGGTGAGGGATGCGATTAGTAGGTCCAGCGCCAGCTCATCTTCCAGCTGGCCGGTTTTAATGGCCTGGTCAATCTCTGACAGATGATGGTAGATAGCTTTCAGCTGGGTCAGGTCGAAAAGCTTCGCCTGAGGAAGTATCTTCTTGATCGGGTAGGGGTGGGAGCCCATTCTCTCCGCTATCTGTTTGTAGTCCAGGCCGGGGTTCCCGTCCAGCAGTTCTCTGACCTGGATGAGCAGCCGGAATTGGCGCACCACCATGCCGAATAGGGGCAGTGCATCGCTGTCTTCCAGCAGGCGGTGGAGCATGAAGAGTGCCTTTTCCCCGTCCCCGTAGCCGATGGCGTCCACCATCTCGAATACGTCCCCTTGGCGCACGTCCGCCACCAGGGCTCGGACATCCTCCTCGCTGACTTCCCGGGCAAAATCGACATAGGTGAGCAGCTTGTTGATCTCGGATTTGGCCAGGCGGGGATCCTCGGCGATGTAGCTGGCCAGCAGCTGGGCGGCTCCCGCCTCAAATGCCCCGCCCATCAGGCGGGCCTGCTCCTTGATCCACTGGGTCATGGCTGGCCCCGTAGGCAGGTAAAAGCCCTGCAGCCAGCTTTGTCCGGAGTGCTCTCTGCACCAGCGGATCAGCCAGTGTTTGTCGTCCAGGATTTTATCCACTATCAGCACCAGGGCGGTCGAGTCAGGAAGGGACTCAAGCAGCTGTCTGAATTTGGCCTGGTTGTTCTTGCTCTTGGTCAGACCCAGGGGGTGGTAAAGCACCACCATCCTTCTCTTGGACAGGAAGGGGATGGTGTGGGTTTCCGCCCGGATAGCTTCCAGGCTGTCCTTTCGGCCGTCCAGGGTGGTGATGTCGGCGGAGGCATCAGAACTTCCACCCATTTTAGCTTTCAGACGCTCATCCAGGAAACTGCGGATGGCAAATTCATCACTGCCGTACAGGAGATAAACGGATGGGGAAGAACTGCTCATATCAACCCCGGGTTGTGATCCGGTGGGCGGGAGTGGCCTGGAGGATGTGCCTGGTGATGCCCGCGATTTGCAGCGATCCCGGGTTGCCGCTGACAGTGAGCTTCCGCTGTAGGGCCGGGCCCAGCGGCTTGGAGAGCAGCAGGGCGATCACGCTCAGGGTTGTGATCAGGGGGATGCGCTCTAATTTATCGCGTGGTTTTTCCCCGACCCCGATCAGGCCTGCCGCTCCTGCCAGACCGGCGGCAAAGCCCGAGACCAGCAGGTTGGTGCCGCAGTTCTGATGGATGGCCAGCTCTGATTGACCGGACTCCAGCCTGGCCAGGGCTTCTGTGACCGTATTTGCCAGCTCCTCCGTCTCGATCTCCCCCAGGACCCAGAAGCCGCCCCCGTCTGAATGCCCGGCAAATGACTGGTTAGGATGGGATCGGGCCAGCAAGTTCAATGTCGCGTGTTCCAGGCCGTGATTGCGGCGGATGCGTTCGAAGTATGGGATCATAGGATTTCCACTTTGCCCGCCTGTGCGGGCGCTGCTGTTATTGTATCAAGACTTTGCCTGCCGGGTGAAGGGCAAATGCCCTCCTTTCCAGGAATACCAATTCTACTTGACAGGATTGATAATTAGCACCCCTCCCCTGCAGCTATAATAAATTTCTGAGACAGCCCCATTTCAGGTCCGGACCCATGCTATAATTTCCCTGCCCCTCCCGGGGTATTGCTTGGAAGGTGAATGGATATGAAAACACTGATTACCGGCGTGGCCGGGTTTTTAGGCTCAGCTCTGGCAGCCAGATTGCTGGAAGAGGGCCATGAGGTCATAGGTCTGGACGATCTCTCTACTGGAAAGGAAGAGGCCATCCCGGAAGGGATCCAGTTTGAACTGGGAGATATGCGCGACCGCCCGAAATTGTGGGCCCTGCTGCAGGGTGTGGACTGCGTTTACCACCTCGCCGCCAAAGTGGCTGTGCGGGAATCCATCCTCTACCCGCGGGAATACAACAGCACCAATGTCGGTGGGACTGTCAGCGTGATGGAGGCCATGCGTGATGTGGGAGTCAAGCGGGTGGTATTCACTTCCTCCGGCGCTGTCTATGGAGCTCAGGTGGCCCAACCCCTGCACGAGGAGATGGTGCCTGCCCCGGATTCCCCCTACGCTGTCTCCAAACTCTCGGCGGAATACTACGTCAAGACCATCGGTAAGCTGTGGGGCATCGAGACCGTCACCCTGCGGATCTTCAATGCCTATGGCCCGGGCCAGCATCTCCCCGCGGACCATCCCCCGGTGATTCCCTATTATCTGCGCCAGGCGGTCAAAGGGGGCAGTCTGGTCGTTCATAACAGCGGGGTCCAAACCCGGGACTTTGTCTATCTGGATGATGTGATCTCCGCACTGGTGCGGGCCGGTGAGGTTTCCGATGTGGACGGGGCGACGATCAACGTCGGCAGCGGCCGGGAGGTCAGCATCCTTGATCTGGTGAAAAGTGTTCTGGAAATAACCGGCGCGGAAACAGAAGCCATCTATAACCACAAAGCCAGCGGGGGAGTGAGCCGGATGCGGGCGGATATCACCCGGGCAGAACTGCTCCTGGGCTATCAGCCCCACTTTTCCCTGGCGGAAGGACTGGCGCGTACCCTGGAGCTGGATCCCCGCTTCCAAAGCCAGGAGTAGCCCCCATCCAGGGCGGCGATTTTCCCCGGCCCCCAATTCTTATTCGATATTGTAAAATATCCCTGCCATGAAACCACTGCCGGAATCATTTTATACCCGGGACACTGTCATTGTCGCCCGCGAGTTATTAGGAAAGCGCCTGGTGCGTCAGGAAGGAGCCAGCCGGGTTTCTGGGATCATCCTGGAAACCGAAGCTTACCGGGGCGAGGAGGACCTGGCCTGCCACTGCCGGGCCGGGCGGACTCCCCGGACGGAGGTCATGTACGGCCCGGCCGGCAGAGCTTATGTGTATTTCATTTACGGCATGTACTGGCTGCTGAACATCGTTACCGAGGGGGAAGGCTCTCCGGGAGCGGTGCTGATCCGGGCTATCAAACCCCTGGAGGGGTTGGAAACCATTGCCCGCCGGCGGGCAGGCCAGCCAGCGGCGAAATGGACCGACGGTCCTGGTAAGCTCACCCGGGCCCTCAACATTGACGGGAGTCTGAACGGGATCAGCATCTGCCAGCCGGGAGGGCCGCTGTATATTTCTGAGGGGGCGGCGATCCCCCCGGGCGCGATTCAGGCCGGGCCCAGGATCGGCCTCGATGGGGTACCCGAGCCCTGGCGGAGCAAAGCCTGGCGTTTCGTGGTAAATTAGTGACATCAGCGGGGTGATGGGCCCTGTATTGGAGATGATATGTTCAGAAAAAAGGAAGAACCCGCTCCCAGTCTGGAGGATGTCCCTGTCCAGAGCCGAGTGACGTCCATTCTCGGTGAGGGGACCAGCTGGAAAGGTGAGATCACCGGCTCGGGCGGTCTGCGCATTGAAGGCCTCTACGAGGGTAAGATCGATCTGGATGGCCTGATCATAGTGGATCGCAAAGGGCGGGTGGAAAGTGATCTGATCCAGGCTGAAACAGTGATCGTGGCCGGGGCAGTGCACAGCGACATCCATGCCGAACGCGTGGAGATTCGCAGCACTGGCCGGGTGTGGGGTGATGTGACCGCGGTGCGGTTTTCAACCGAAGAGGGTGCCTATCTGCGCGGAAAGATCCAGATGGAGGAAGAACCCCTCTCCGAAGAGGCTTCTCCTCCGGAAGAGGCGGACGAAGAGGGGGAATCCGGTCCGGCCTTGAAACCCAAGAAATCCGCCTGATACCATGTTCCGCAATCGGCTGCCCGGCTCCCTCAGCGTGGTTCTGCTCCTGGTTCTTTCTGCCTGCAGTCTCATTACTGTGGGAGAGGATTCCGGGAATCCTGCTCAGCTTGCCAGGGAACCATCTGTTACGGAGAGCCCAGCTCCTGCTGGTACAACTGCTGTCATTCCAACCCCTCTTCCGCCGTCAGCCACTCCCACGACTCAAGAAACCCCACCAACCTGCACTGCAGACAGGGGTTCTGTGCAGGCCTACGAAATTCCCTGGCAGGATGAGACCCTCACCGGCAGGATCTACACCCCTCCCTGTTATGGCCAGGACCCGGACCGGCGTTATCCGACCCTGTACCTGCTCCACGGCGCGACGGAGACCGATCAGCAGTGGGATGACCTGGGCGTGGATGAGCTGGCTGATGAGCTGATTACCGGGGGAGAGATTCCCCCCTTGATCATCGTCATGCCCCGGGAGATCACCTGGCTGAGCCTTCCTGATGATCCCTTCGGGGACCAACTGGTGCAGGTGGTGATCCCCTGGGTTGAACGCCGCTACCAGGCGGATCCAAACCGGGGGGACCGGGCAGTGGGGGGATTGTCCCGGGGCGGAAATTGGGCTATCCGGCTGGGCTTGCTGCACTGGGGGTTGTTCGGATCTCTGGGAGGGCACAGCGCCCCGCTCTTTTACGGCGATTTGAAACGGGTACCCGGCTGGCTGGAAGGCATCCCGGCGGAAAAGATACCCCGCATTTATCTGGATATTGGAGAAGGCGATAAGAATCTGGACGAAGCCCGGGCTTTCCGGGATATTCTCCTTGCGGAAGGGATTGAGCCGGAATGGCATCTGAATCCCGGATTGCACAATGAGGCTTACTGGCGCTCCCACCTGAAAGAGTACCTGCTGTGGTACAGTTCAGGCTGGAAGGATCGTTAATCAAAGAGAGTTAAGGAACAGGAAATCCCATGAAAACACCAGCGTTTGAAAAATTCTCGGAAATGAATTGGGACGAGATCGAGCCCCTTTACCAGGAACTGCAGGGGGAAGAGCTCGGGGAAGCTAACCTCGCAGAGTGGATGACCGGCTGGTCCGACCTGCGCAAACTGGTCGATGAGAGGTATGCCAGGCTCTCCCTGGCCACCGAGCTGGATACCACGGACGAGGAGGCTGAAAAGGCCTATCACGCCTTTTTAGAAGACATCTATCCGGCTGCCCAGGCAGCGGACCAAAAGCTGAAAGAAAAGCTACTGGACAGCAAACTGGTTCCCGTGGGGATGGAAGTCATCCTCAAGAAAATGCGGACGGAAGCGGATTTGTTCCGGGAGAAGAACCTGCCCCTGATGACCGATGAATCCAAGCTCGGCACCAACTACAGCAAGATCCTCGGCGCCCAAACCGTGGAATGGCAGGGAGAAGAGCTCACCCTGACCCAGGTCAAGTCCGCTATGCTGACCGCAGACCGCAAGCTGCGCAAGCAGCTCTGGGAGCTGACTTCTGAGCGCCAGCTGGCGGACCGGAAAGCCATCAATCAGCTGTGGGTGAAATTCATGGACATCCGCTCCCAGCTGGCAGCCAACGCCGGCTTTGATGATTACCGCTCCTTCCGCTGGCTGCAGCGGCTAAGGCTGGATTACAGCCCGGAGGACAGCGCGCAGTTGCTGGCGGCGATCAAGCAGGTCGCCGTGCCGGCGGCCACCCGGGTATATGAACGCTATCTGAAGCGCCTGGGAATCGACAGCGTGCGCCCCTGGGATTTACTCAACAACCAGACTACTTTTCACCTCCCGGCCATCCAGGCTTTTAAGACCGAGGAGGAATTCATTGACCGGGTGGGGTCGATCTTCGACAAGTTGGATCCGGTGCTGGGCGGCTATTTCAGCACCATGCGTGAGAAAAAGCTGCTGGATCTGATGAATCGCAAAGGCAAAGGCCCGGGAGGTTTCTGTACCTCTTTCGCCACGACCGGGATGCCGTTCATCTTCATGAACGCGGTGGGGAAAAGCTCTGATCTGCGGGTGCTCTTTCACGAAAGCGGGCATGCCTTCCATGTCTTTGAGCGCATCAACCTGCCTTACCACCATCAATGGCGGCCCGGGCTGGAATTTGCCGAAGTCGCCTCGACTGCGATGGAATTACTGGCGGTACCTTATCTGGGGGAATCCCGGGGTGGTTTTATGTCCGAAAAGGAGGCAGCCATCACCCGGCTGCTGAACCTGGAAGAGAAGCTGCTCTTCTGGCCTTATATGGCTGTGGTGGTAGCCTTCCAGCACTGGGTCTACGAAAATCATCCCCAGGGGAAGGACCCCGCTGCCTGCGACAGGAAGTGGTCCGAGCTGATCGATGAATACATGCCGGCAGTAGATTGGTCTGGATTCGAAGAGGTCAAGAAGACCGGCTGGCACCGCAAGTTGCACATTCACCAGGCTCCTTTTTATTATATTGAGTACGGCCTGGCTTCCCTGGGCGCCTTCCAGATCATGGTGAAAGCCCGCCAGGATCAGGCCCAGGCCCTCCGGGATTACCGCCGCGCTCTGGCTCTGGGCGGCACAGTCTCGCTGCCGGATCTCTACCAGGCGGCAGGTGCTCGATTGGCTTTTGACGCCGACACCTTGAAATCGGTTGTGGACTTGATAGAGAACGATCTGAAAGAGCTGGAAACCAGCATAGCCTGATCACGGAATGGCAGCTGGGGGTATGTCTTTTGTCAGTACCTTCCGGTTGGCCTCTCCGTTATAATGATATCCTGGAACAAGGTTCATTAAAGGGGTTTATATGGCCAAGAAATTGAAGATCGTCATTCCCATGGCGGGATATGGTAAACGGCTGCGCCCCCATACCTGGAGCAGGCCCAAGCAGCTGCTCAACCTGGCCGGGAAAACGGTCATTGAACATGTGCTGGACACTTTTAACAGCCTGCCTACCAGCCTTGAGGCTGAATACGTGTTTATCATCGGCTACCTGGGCGACACCATCAAGGCTTTCATGGCGGAAGAATATCCTGACCTGCCTGTTCAGTATGTGGTTCAGGGTGAGATGAAAGGTCAGTCGCATGCCATCCACCTGGCCAAGGAGCTGATCGATGGCCCGATGATCATGGTTTTCGCGGATACCCTGATCGAAACCGATCTGGCTTTTCTGGAAGGCGAAGAGGCGGATGTCGTGGCCTGGGTCAAACCGGTTCCTGACCCCCGCAGATTTGGCGTGGCTGAAGTTGGACCGGACCAGCGCGTCACCCGCTTGATAGAAAAACCCAAGGCCATGGATAACAACCTGGCCCTGGTGGGATTTTATTATTTCAAGGATGGGCGCGAACTTATCGCCGCCATCGAGGGTCAGATGAACCAGGAAGTCCAGCTCAAGGGGGAATATTTTCTGGCGGACGCCATCAACATCATGCTGGAAAGCGGCGCCTGCCATATGCGCACCGAAAAGGTGCATGTCTGGCTGGATGCCGGCACCTTTGATGCCCTGCTGAGCACCAACCGCTATCTGCTCGAACACGGTCATGATAATTCCGAGAAAGCTTCCCAGCGTATGGGGATTTGCGTGATTCCTCCTGTCTTCATCCATCCCGAGGCGGAAGTGGAAGCCTCAGTCATTGGCCCCAACACAACTGTGGGAGCAGGCTGCAAGGTGCTGCACAGCAGGGTTTCCAATTCGGTCATTGAAAAGGGATCCCTGGTGGAAAGTGTGGTCCTGGATGGATCCTTGATTGGCCAGGATACTGATTTGAGGGGGAAGTCGAAAGCCCTGATAATCGGGGACAATACCGAAATCGAAATCTAGAACCGTTTACCAAGGAGCCCTATGCCGCGAGAGTTTGTTGCCAAACGAGTTGCCGAACTGAAACCTTCCGGGATCCGCAAGTTCTTTGACATTGTCGCTACCATGGACGATGTCATTTCTCTGGGTATTGGAGAACCGGATTTCACGACTCCTGAACCAATTCTGGAAGCCGGCATTGAAGCCCTCCGCCAGGGCGAGACCCACTATACCTCAAATGCCGGCATCTATGAGCTCAGGGAAGCCATCGCTGACCTACTGGAGGAGAAATACCAGGTGCGCTATGACCCGGCCAGCGAGGTTGTTGTCACCGTGGGAGTCTCCGAAGCCCTTTACCTGGCGCTGACAGCGGTGATCAACCCCGGGGAAGAGATCATCATTCCCACACCCTGCTTTGTGTCCTACCAGGCCGAAGTGCTGCTGGCTGGCGGGGTGCCGATCGAGGTGCCGGGAACGATGGAAAACGGGTTCCAGCCGGAACCGGAGCTGATCGAGGCTGCCATCACGCCCAGGACCAAGGCGATTTTCATCGGTTTTCCCAACAACCCCACCGGGGCAGTGGCTACCCGCGAAAACCTGCTGGCCATCAGCCGCATTGCCGAGAAGCATGACCTGCTGGTGATCTCTGATGAGATCTATGACAACCTGGTTTACGGTGTCGAGCATGTCTGCTTCGCTTCCCTGCCGGGCATGAAGGAGCGCACCATCACCCTGAGCGGGTTCTCTAAAAGCTACGCTATGACCGGCTGGCGGGTTGGCTTTGCGGCCGCCCCGGCGGGGATCCTGCAGGGCCTGGTGCGCATCCACCAGTATACGGTGATGTCTGCCCCATCCGTTTCCCAGCTGGCGGCTCTGGCTGCCATTCAGGTGGGAGCCGACTCCGCTGAGGAGATGCGCCAGAAATATGACCGCCGGCGCAAATTGATCGTTTCCCGGCTGAACGAGATCGGGCTGGATACCGTTATGCCCCAGGGCGCTTTTTATGCCTTCCCAAAGATTGCCAGCTCTGGATTGGACGACGAGACCTTTGCCCAGCGTCTGCTGGAGGAAGAGAAGGTGGCTGTGGTGCCCGGATCGGCCTTTGGATCGGGAGGGGCTGGCTTTGTGCGCTGCTCCTATGCCACCAAATATGAGCAGATCGAACAGGCTCTGGACCGGATCGAAAAGTTCATGGAACGCCATAAAAAGTAAATTGAAGTGCCCCGGACAGGACCAAAACGCCTTCCAGCTGGAAGGCGTTTATTAATTCGGTTCGAGACCTCCAGGATTTCCCCCAATCTCTGGGGTCGTTCTGGCTATAAGATCGCCGGCGGGTTGACCTCGATGATCCACCCCGGTCCAGGATGGTGGTCCCGGACCAGTTTTATGGGATTCGGGCCCTTGACCAGCAGCTGCCAGCGGTATTCACCGCGGATCTTGCTGAAGTAGGGCGGGGTGGGGCCTACCAGCCGGGTGGACCGGTAGCCTTCCTGTTTGATCCAGCCTGCCAGGGCCGCGGCGTAGGTCCTGGCCTTACCCTCAGCCGATTTGTTCTCCCGGTCCCGGATTTCCAGGCGGACCAGGTTCTGAAAAGGCGGATATCCCAGCTCCCGCCGGTAGCCGATCTCCTGATTATAAAAACCCAGGTAATCGTGTCTGGCGGCGGCTTTGATGACATAATGATCCGGCTCGAAGGTCTGCATGATCACCTGCCCGCCCAGCGGGCTGCGTCCTGCCCGCCCTGCCACCTGGGTGAGGACCTGGAAGGTGCGCTCAGCCGCCCGGTAGTCCGGCAGATACAGGCTGCTTTCCGCCAGCACCACACCCACCAGGGTAACCAGAGGCAGGTCCAACCCCTTGGCGAGCATCTGGGTGCCAATGATGACATCTGCCTGGTGGGAGGTAAACCTTTTCATGATCTCCCAGTGGGCGCCCTTGGTGCGGGTGGTATCCCGGTCCCAGCGCATGGTGCGGGCCCCGGGGAGCAGTTTTTGCACTTCAACCTCTACCTGTTCTGTGCCTGTGCCCATATGGCGGATGCGTTCTGATCCGCAGGCGGGACAGGTGGTGGGAATCGAACGCTGATAGCCGCAGTGGTGGCAGCGCAAGGAGCGATCCGCCAGGTGGGCGGTCAGTGCGGTATCACAGCGCGGACAGCGCAGGACGTAGCCGCAGTCCCGGCAGAAGACATAGCTGGCGCTGCCGCGGCGGTTGAGGAAAAGTATGGCCTGCTGGTCCCTGTCCAGGGTGGACCGCAGCGCTGCCTGGAGGGAACGGCTGAATATCGAGCGATTGCCGTTCCGCAATTCTGACCGCATATCCACCACCTGGACCTCAGGCAGGCTGGCCATTTGCAGATCTTCATTCACCGCCTGGTAGCGGGGGATCTCCGGGGACTGGCGGGCCTGATTGAGCTGGACCTGGATGGATCTCCGGTGGGCCAGGATGCGTTCCGGCAGGGAGAGATATGTCCACCTGCCGCGGTCGCTTTGATAGCGGGTGGCGACGTTTGGTGTGGCTGATCCCAGGATGCAAACCGCCCCGCTGATCCTGGCGTAAGCCACCGCCGCTGGCAGGGCGTGATAGCGGGGAACGCTGTCTCCCTGGTAGTAGGAACCATCATGGCACTCGTCAACCACGATCAGCCCGGGATCGGGAAAGGGGGTGAACAGAGCGCTGCGGGGGCCGACTACAATGTCCAGGGCGCCGGCCCGGGCCAGCCGCCAGGTATCGTAGCGTTCCCCTGGGGATAATTCTGAGTGTAAAACTCCTACCCGGCTCGGAAAACGGCTCATAAAACGGCTGACGGTTTGGGGGGTGAGGGCTATTTCCGGCACCATGATGATAGCCTGTTTTCCCTGCCGGAGAGCTTCCTCCACAGCCTGGAGGTAAATTTCTGTCTTTCCTGATCCGGTGACACCCTGCAGCAGAAAAGGGGCAGGAGCTTCCTGTCTGAAGGCCTCGGAGATCACTTCCCAGACCTGCGCCTGGTCTGGGGTCAGGCGGGGAGCCTGGCTGGGCTCGACCTCCAGGCCCTCTAGCGGATCGCGCAGGACAGGCACCTCGCGGATCTCAGCCAGGCCCCGCTTGACGAGCTGTTTGAGATCATTCAGATTCGCTCCTGTATCCCGGTAGATCTCGGTCAGCGGTAGAGCCTGATCAGCGGCCATGATCATTTTTAAGACCGCCTCCCGCCGGGCCAGAGCCGCAGGAAAGCCTTTATTGGCCAGGTTCCCCATACCGTCCCGGGCTTCAGCAGGGTTGCCCCGGAATACCAGCCGGCGCTCCAGTTTGGGTTTGACCGAGGGATCTCCCAGGGTAGAATGGCTGACAAGCACCCCGCGCCTGGCCAGCGCTCCGGCTGTCTTTCGCCAATTCTTGTGGGGTAGAGCCCGATCCAGCTGCCGGCCCCGGAGCGGACCGCGTTCGCGCAGAAGATCCACCAGCCGCTGCTGCGCGGGAGTGATCTCCTCCAGGAGAGGTTCCCCGGATTCCAGCTGTGCCAGGCTGTCTTCAGGAAGGCGGTATTCGATATCAGCCTGGACGCTTAAACCCGCCGGGACCATGGCCAGCAGGGTGACGCCCAGGGGGGAAAGCGTCTCTTCTGATATATAGTGAGCCAGATTGATCTGCAAGGGAGTGAGGACCGGGTCAGGATCGAGTATCTTTCCGACAGCCTTGGTTATAGGAACGGCCGGGAATTCCGGGAAATCCACGATCACGCCCTGGACATTCTGCCGGCCGAAGGGTACTTCCACCAGCTGGCCGAGCTGGTAGGCTTCCTCCTGATCTGGGGGTAGATGATAGTCGAAGATGCCCTGGACCTGCGGGACGTTGACCCCAATGCGGGCGTAGCGCGGCGGCTGCGTCCCGGAGGGGGGAGAGAATTGATCGCGTCCAGTCTCAGTCACGTGTCAGGACAGCGGAAGTGTAGCCCACCACGCTGGTGTTATCGCCGGTGACATCACCGGAATTGGCGTAGTTTAATATCTGAGCAGTCACCCCGTCAGCGGTGGCGGCAGCCCAGATTACAGCTGCCAGGGGTCCCAATCCGCAGGCTGATCCGGTACCGCTGTTGTGGGCCCGGTAGAGACCCACCGGATCCAGGTTCTGGATGTTCTTGATAATTGTCTGATCCAGCTGCCTGGCTTTGCTGGAGGGGTGGAAGTGGGAGAGGTCCGTGCTGGCAGCCAGCAGGGCATTCCGGGAGTCGGCTTCCTTGGCCAGGATAGAACCCAGGGTCTTCATCAGGTCTGGGTCCTGCTGGCGGATCATCAGCGGCACCATCCGGAAGCCCGGAGGGAGGACGCGCTGGAAAAAGGGCAGCAGGATCTCAACGGCGTGTTCCCCATCCCGGCGGATCTCCGTTAAGCCAACCCCGGCCTTTTTTTCGAGCTGGGCATTGATCGCGCCGATGGCTTCCCGGTCAACCAGTATGTTGCCCAGCGGCGTTTGATAGGCATCGTGTCCTGTGGTGAGGATATCCCCGGGATGGTATTGGTGGAAAGGTGAGAGAATGATCACCAGATCGGGCTGGCTTCCCTGCAAGGCGCGGAAGGCGTAGCCCGCCACTGGCCCGGAATAGACGTGGCCGGCGTGGGGCGACACCAGGGCGACCACCTTGCCCTTGATCTCCGGGATGGTGGCGTTTTGAATATAGCTGTCCACGGATTCAGCCAATTCCCGCGGATCGGCAGGATACCAGCGGCCGGCCAATGGAGAAGGTCGAATGTCCATAATTGTTTATTCCCCTATACTTCGATTTTAGCACAGGTGTGTGGTACTGGAGGTGAGGTCTCCAAAAAGAACGGGAACCCGCTTGTGTTATACTAATTGGCAATTATCAGGAGCTGGTTCATGAAATATCACATTTCCATCGAATACTGTATTCCTTGACACTATCTTCCCAGAGCTCTCAGTTTGGAGAGTGCCTTTAGAAGGGAATACTCTGACATCATCTCTGATATTGAACTGATAGAATCGGCTGGTGGCGCTTTTGAGGTCAGGGTGGATGGGACCTTGATCTATTCAAAACTGGAAACAGGCCGCCATGCCGACCCCCAGGAGATACTGGGGCTGTTCAGGAATTATATTAAGGAGTGAAGCGAATGGCTGAAAAGAAGGGCCGGGTGTTCTCGGGCGCCAGGCCGACCGGCCGCCAGCACCTTGGCAACTACCTGGGCGCGATTCAAAATTATGTGGCTCTGCAGGATGACTACCACACGGTTTACTGTGTGGTGGATGTTCATGCCTTGACCACGGTGGAAACCACTGCGGAACTATCTTCGAACACCCGGGAAATGGCCCTGGATTGGCTGGCCGCGGGCATTGATCCCCAGAAAAGCATAGTCTTCGTTCAATCCCATGTCCCGGAAGTGATGGAGCTGCACACCTACCTTTCCATGGTGACTCCGCTGGGAAAACTGACGGCCCTGCCCACCTTCAAGGAAAAAGTGCGCGAAAATCCCAACAACGTGAATTACGGCCTGGTTGGCTATCCGGTGCTGATGTCCGCGGACATTTTGCTCTACAAGGCGGATACTGTACCGGTAGGGACTGACCAGATTCCCCATCTGGAATTTGCCCGGGAAGTGGTGCGCTCCTTCAACCACCGCTACCAGACTGATGTTCTGGTGGAACCGCAGGCGAAGGTAACGAAGATCCCTAAAGTGCTGGGCATTGACGGTGAGCGCAAGATGAGTAAAAGCCTCAATAATCACATCGAGCTGGCCGCTACTCCCGAAGCCACTGAAAAGCGGGTCATGAGCATGGTCACCGATCCTCAGCGGATCAGGCGCAGCGATCCGGGCAACCCCGATATCTGCAATGTCTTCACCCTGCACAAGATCTTTTCCTCTCCCGAAGAGGTGGAAAGCATCAACCGGGACTGCCGCAAAGCTGAGATTGGCTGCGTGGATTGCAAACGCAAGCTGGCGGCCAACCTTAATGACCACCTGGCACCCTTCCGCGCCAGGCGGGAAAAACTGGCAAAAGACCCTGATGTTGTCAGGGATGTCCTGCTGGATGGTGCGGGGCGCGCCAAGGTGATAGCCGCTGAAACGATGGCAGAAGTGCGCCAGGCGATCGGTTTTTTTGACTCGGGGGAATAAAGCTTGAAGGCGGTCATTCAGCGGGTTCAGCGGGGCAGTGTGGCGGTGGGGGGGAATATCCTGGCTGAGATCCAGATAGGGCTGGTGATCCTGCTGGGCGTGGGCCCGGGCGATACCCGGGAGACCGCTCAGAAATTAGCCGCTAAGATTGCCAGGATGCGGATCTTTCCGGATCAGGACCGCAAGATGAACCTGTCCCTGCTGGACATTGGGGGAGAAGCCCTGGTAGTCCCCCAGTTCACTCTTTTCGCGGATACGCACCGGGGAAACCGGCCGTCATTTATGGGTGCCGGACCCCCGGAGATAGCCCAGCCGCTCTCAGCCTATTTTGCCCGCTGCCTGCGGGATCTGGGGATTGCCACTGGCGAGGGGGAGTTTGGAGCGCACATGGTGGTCGAGATCGTCAATGATGGGCCGGTCACTATCACAATGGAAATCGATTAGCGCTGAAGTAATCAGACCGGATGGAGCTTTGCTCCTGACCGGGTGAGAGAGACCGGGATGAAGATGCACTTCATGACCGCTGATCGATTAGCTCCAAACGTTGAATAATGCTCGATTCTTGGGGATAATAAAAGAAAAGGGGGATTTATGGGGGAATATAAATTTCAATCCTTGATTGTCTATCAACTGGCTTTAGATTACATCGATCGTATATACGATCTGGTGAAGGTTTTACCAACCTCGGAAAGGTATAACCTGAGTTCTCAAATCATCAGGGCGGCTACTTCAATTGCTTTGAATATCGCTGAAGGGTCAACCGGGCAATCGGATAAAGAACAAGGAAGATTCCTCGGTTTAGCCTTGAGATCTTACATCGAAACGGTTGCTTGCCTGGATTTATGTGAGAGAAGGAGATATTTGGAGGATATTAACACCGACAAATTACAGAATCTTGGCAGACAGCTATTTATTAAGATCATTAAGTTCAAGAACGCTTTGCAAGAATAGGGATCTATTGCGGTCCTGAGCACAGCGAAGCGCGGTCGCAGATTTGCGGTCGGATTTCCCCGGTCAACTTTTCCTGATTTTGTCCCTGCAGGTAAGTAATTCCCGCTTCCCGGTCATTGAATTCCTCCTCTCCCCTTCCTGAGTCAGCCCCCATAACTCAAGCCGCCGCCGAAATTTAGCGGTGGTAAAATCAAGCCCATGACCCGCGAGAAATCCAGCTCCACCAACCCGCTGCCCATCAGGGATTTCGATGTCCGCACGGATCTGCTGTCAGTGACGGATCTGGTGGAACTGTGCTTTGCGGACCGCCTTTCCCCGGATGGGGAAGCTCTGCTGCGCAAGATGCGCTCCTCTGCCCGCAGCAAGCGCTTCCAGCAGTGGGCCTACTCCATGGCGGGTCGGATATCCATGCCCTTTACCGGCTATGTTTGGGAAGAAGGGGGGGAGATCATCGGTAATTTGAGCCTGGTTCCCTACCATGTCGCCAACAAGCATTATTATATGATCGCCAATGTGGCCGTTCACCCTGACTACCAGCGCAGGGGCATCGCCCGCTCGCTGCTCCGGGAAGCTCTGGAATTCTTGCTCCCGCGGGAACTGGACGGCATCTGGCTTCAGGTCGACGAAGGCAATCAGGCCGCTATCGAGCTGTACAACCGACATGGTTTCAAAGAAATTTCCCGGCGCACTACCTGGATGTTGAAGCCGACCGATATCCCCGATGAGTTCCTGGATTGGCAGGTGCCCGGTTTTTCAGTTGAGTCCCATCGGGTAGCGCATTGGAAGCAGCAGCGTAAATGGCTGGAAGCGAATTATCCCCCTGAAGTGCGCTGGCATTTACCGCTCAGGCCTGAATACCTGCGGGGCGGATTGGTCGGCCGGTTGGCAAGGTTATTGCTGGTGGATCCAAAAATTTCCCAGTGGTCGATCACGGCCGGCAGTGAATTGATCGGGGTTGTTTCCTGGCAGTCTTCCAGAACCATCGCTGATTGGATCTGGGTGGCGTCCTCTCCTGAAACGGAAGGAGTCCTGCTGGATGCCTTCCTGCCTTTCTGGATGGCCGCTCCCGGACTCAAGCGCTCGCTGCGCTTGAATTTCCCGGCCCGAAAAACCAATGAAAGTCTGGAAACCCACTGGTTCAAACCAACCCGCACTTTGATCTGGATGAAATATCAGCCCTGATCACAGGGAACCTGTTGTTGTAGTCGTGAAGATAGCTAACCTTATTTTGTGAAGCAGGATTTTCCGAGAATCGGGGATTCCGACCGCGGATTGCCCCTCACATCATACTGACTGCCCGGGAGGAATCATGAAACTTGATTGGAAGAAAACCTTCTTGATCGGCTTTGGCTTTATGGGTATCACGGCCATCTGGCAGGTCTACAATGCCTTTGTGCCCATCTTCCTGCAGGCCGGCCATCCCGGCTTTACCAGCTCCGGAGAGGTGCTCGGTTTCGGCCTCAATGCCACCACAACGGGGGCTATCATGGGGATAGACAACCTGGCAGCTATCTTTATCCTGCCCCTGATCGGGATCTGGAGCGACCGGATCAGGACCCCGATTGGCAGACGCTACCCCTTTATCCTCACCGCTGCGCCGCTGGCTGCTCTGGCTTTTGTGGCCATGCCCCTGGCAACCCGGCTGATCAGACCTGAGCATAACGGTTCCGTTGCCGACAATCCTGGAGCTTTTGCTCTCTTTATGGTAGCTGCAGGCCTGGTGCTGCTGGCTATGGCCGTCATGCGCACTCCGGTGGTCTCCCTCATGCCGGACCTGATCCCTTCGCCTCTGCGCAGTAAAGCCAATGGGGTGATCAACTTCATGGGAGGGATTGGTTTTGTGGTGGGGTCTTTTGGGCTGGCTGTCTTATTTGATATCAAGCCCCTCTTTCCCTTCCTGGGAGCCGCGATCATTTTAGTCGGCGCGGTGCTGATGCTCTTCCTGACCAGCAAGGAGCCCGATGTGGACAGCCTTCCTCATCCCGATGCTTCCCCGGGGGGTGAAGAGGAACAGGCTATCAAAGCGCTGAAGGGGGTTTCGGTGGTTCCTGAACAGTACCGGCGCAGCTTGTTTGCCCTGCTGGGAGCAATTTTCCTGCTCTTCGTTGCTTATGAGGGCATTGGGACCTTCTTCACCTCCTATGCGGTCAACGAGCTGGGCGTGAGCGAAGGGTTGGCGCCCACCCTGTTCGGGTTGGCCGGGGTGACGTTCATCCTCTTTACCATTCCTGCGGGATTCATCGGTGAGAAGTTTGGCCGGCGGCGGACCATTATAGCCGGCATACTGCTGTTTGGCATCGACATGGCTCTGGGCTATTTTGTGACCAGCCCGGTTCAAATGGGAGTTGTGCTGGGGATCAGCGGCCTTGGCTGGGCGCTGATCAATGTCAATACCCTGCCGATGGTGATCGATACTTCAGAGGATGAACGCCTGCTGGGCACCTATACCGGCCTTTATTATCTGGCCTCTCAGGTGGGGGCTACTCTGGCTCCCCTGATGATGGGAGCGATCATTGACCTCTTTGGAAGTAATTTTCGGACCATCTTCCTGACCGGTCCTGGCTTCTTTGTTTTGGGGTTGATCGCCATGACCCTGGTCACACGAGGGGAAGCCCACAGCAAGCTGGAAGAGGCAGGGTAGGCGTTCCTGGGGAGGAGCCGTCCATCCTGGTGTCGTTGACTTTCTTTTAGAAAAAGCGTATACTGGTTGGAAATCAAAGGTGGCCCCTTATGAGAGCGGCAGGATCAAAAAGAATACTGACTGAACAGCGCTATCTGCACGCATGCTCCGGCTGCGTGCTTTTTGTTTACTTACACGGGGAGGTGAAGGAATGGATTCTGGAATGATCGGTAAGATTCAGAAATCGAAAAAATACGCCGCGGAGAGAGAACGCATTAAGATCAATTCTCTCTCGGTGACTTTTCAGGGGGAGAACAATTCCCACCGGGTTTCTTTTCAGGATGGAAAATGGCACTGCGATTGTGATTTCTTCCAGACCAGGGATCGCTGCAGCCACACCATGGCCCTGGAACGCATCCTCGTCCAGGAGGCTGGTCTGGACCTGGATTAATTAGCTCCGCCAAGCCACTGCAATAAGGAGTTTTCCGGAACGAAGTCCTTTTAAGAGGACTTCGTTCTTTGTTGAGATATAATGGCACCCATGAAATATCATATTTGGACCTCTGGCTGCCAGATGAACGTAGCGGATTCCCGCCGGGTGGCATCTGCTCTGGAGAAATTAGGATATCAAACCACGGATAACGCTGAAAATGCGGATGTGGTTGTTTTAAATACCTGTGTGGTCCGCCAGAGCGCCGAGAACAGCGCTCTGGGCCGGATTGGTTCCCTGAAGAACCTTAAGGAGCGCCGGCCGGAAGTGGTCATCAACGTCATGGGCTGCCTGGTGGGGGTTAACGGTTCCCGGGAGCTGGAAGAGCACTTTCCTCATGTGGATGTCTTCTCTCCGCCTTCGGACCCAGGACCGCTGCTGGCCTTCCTGACCCAGGAGGAGAGCAAAGCCTGGGAACAGGAAACCACCTCGCGGCGGTTTGCTTTCATGGATGGTGAGCTGTCCCTACCGGAAGAGGATCGGGATCAGCTGGTTTCCGCCTTCGTGCCGGTCGTGCTGGGGTGTTCACATGCCTGCACCTACTGCATCATCCCTTACCGGCGGGGAGTGGAGCGCAGCCGGCCGGTGGAAGATGTCGTCAATGAGGTCCGATCGCTGGTATCCCAGGGTGTGAAGGAAGTGACCCTGCTGGGACAGATAGTCGACCGCTACGGCCTGGATCTTCCCCAGCCCAGCTCGCTGGCCGAGTTGTTGAGACTGATCCATGAGGTGGACGGGTTGGAGCGCATCCGCTTTCTGACCTCCCATCCCAACTGGTTCTCAACTGAGCTGATGGACACAGTGGCCTCTTTGCCCAAACTGATGCCTCATATCGAGGTCCCGCACCAGGCCGGACATGATCGGGTACTTGAAGCTATGAAAAGGGAGTACACCATCGATCAGTACCGCCAGCTGGTAGGTCAGATCCGGGAGCGGATCCCCGGCGTGAGCATTGCCACAGATGTCATTGTTGGTTTTCCAGGCGAGACCGGGGACTATTTCCAGAGCTCTTATGATGTGCTGGAAGAGCTCCGCCTGGACGTGGTCCACCTGGCCCGCTATTCCGTGCGACCGGGAACCGTCGCTGCCAGGAAAATGGCGGATGATGTGACTGAGGATGAAAAGTGGCGCCGCTTCCGGTTGATCGAGGACCTGCAGGAAGGGATCGCGGCTGAGATCAATCGCAATTATCTCAATACACCAGTGAAGGTTCTGTTTGAAGGACAGCATAAAGGACGCTGGAGGGGGCGTACGCCTACCAATAAACTGGTATTCGTGGAGAGCGGAGAAAATCTGCTGGGAAAGGTCCTGCCGGTGAATATCACCTGGGCAGGGCCCTGGTCCATGCAGGGCAGACTGCTCCGGACAGAAGGGAATCCCTCATGACAGCTAACCAGAGATATCCAGAACCCACTGTGGGGGCTTTGATCCTCAATGACCGGGATCAGCTGCTGATTGTTAAAACCCACAAATGGCGTGGTAATTACACTATCCCGGGAGGCCATGTTGAGCTGGGAGAGCATCTGCTGGAAGCTCTGGAACGTGAGATCCGGGAGGAGACCGGGCTGGTCTTGCAGGAGGCGGAATTCATCTGCTATCAGGAATTCGTCTTTGATGAGTGCTTCTGGGAGGAGCGTCACTTCATCTTCTTTGATTACCTCTGCCGCGTGAAACCAGGCGAGGTGCGTTTGAACGACGAAGCGGAAGATTACCTCTGGGTCGATCTGGATAGGGTGGAAGATTTCCCGATCGATGACTACCTGCGGCATTCCCTGGATATCATCCGCGAAAGCCCCCGTTTTCACGGTTAAGGAACAGCACTGGGATCAAATAGCTGCCGGCCCTCTTTCGGGATGAGGGGGGGTTGGTTACAATATAGGGCAAGGAATATCAAGGCCAAATGTGCATTATGGTAAAAAAAGCCCTCTTACCATTGCTTTGTTTGCTTGGGTTGCTGAGCAGCTGTCAGCTTCCGAAAGAGAATACCCAGACACCCGGCCAGCCGGGAGTGCTGTACACGGAAGCGGCCCAGACGGTGTCCGTTCGGCTGACCGCGGCAGGGATCGGGAAACCAGCTGGGACAGGGACTCCTGAGCCCCACCAGTCAGGGGAAACCTCCTCCCCGGCTCCCAGCGAGACTTTAACGATTCCCACTTTCACACCTCAGGGCTCGGTCAATGAAACCCCTATCCCTTGCGATCAGATCAGGTTCGTTAAAGATGTCACCATTCCGGACGAGATGGATCTGGAGCCTGGGGAGTCATTTACAAAAACCTGGCGGCTGGAAAATGCCGGTTCCTGCCCCTGGACGATCGGCTATCTGCTTTATTTTGATAGCGGTGATCTTATGGGGGGGCCGACATCACAGGACCTTACCTCTGAAACCATCCTGCCCGGAGAAACGATTGATGTTTCCGTTGATCTGGTAGCCCCCGATGAAACTGGATCCTATCAGGGATACTGGAAGCTGCGCAATGTCAAAGGAGAAGGGTTTGGGATAGGGGCTTATTCCAAACCCTTCTGGGTCAAGATCAACGTCGTGGAGGGGGCCGGGATGATGTTTGATTTTAACACTCAGGCCGATGAGGCAGCCTGGGGCAGCGGCACGACCCCGGTGGATTATATCGATCTGGGCGGCGAGATACTCAATTTTGACGATCCGGGAGCCCCTGGCGATCCTTATGTCGCCCTGCTGGACCAGCAGTTTCTGGAAGGAGGAAGGATTTCCGGGGTGCTGCTGGCAGCCTACCCGCCCCAGGGAGAGGATAAATATATCATCGGGCGCTTTCCGAATTACAAGGTTAATGGGGGAGACCTGCTGTTCGGTCGAGTTGGCCTGACCACCAACTCCAATGGTAAGTGCGGAAAAGGAAATGTGACTTACCGGATCGTCCTCATGATGGGTGGTGACCCGGCGACCCGGACCACCCTGTGGGAATGGGATGAGGTCTGCGACAGCAAGATGAAGTCCTTTGAGATAGATCTGGATGACTATGCTGGGGAAACGGTGCAGTTTTTCCTGGTCGTAATTTCCAATAACAACTCTGATGACAACCTGGCCGTTTGGGATTCCCTCTCGATTCACCGCTGAAGCTGAGGGATTAAGGTAGAATTAAATCAAGGATTCGTGGAGCAGGGCATTTCCCACTCGAAGTGGTACAATGTGTGCTCACTGCAGGAAGGAAAAGATCCTATGAGCAAAAAAGAATCAACCAAAGAGATCATAGATTCTTACCGCAAACGTCAAAGTCAATCCTGGCAGACGATTGCCATGTTTGTCGGGGCGACCTTACTGATAGTGCTGGGAGCGGCATTTATCATTACCTGGCTGACTGGTGCCCGGCTGGATATCGGGGGGATTTTCGCCTCGAAGACTCCCACACCGACGATGACCTTTACACCCAGTCCGGTGCCGCCGACAGCCACCATCACCTTGACACCCACAGAAGCCCTCCCAACGGATACCCCTGAACCCAGCCCTACAGCGACCAGGTCCGGCCCAGTGATCTATATTGCCGAGGAAAATGACACCTTTGATTCCATAGCCACCAAGTTTGATATGGATGTGTTCACCTTGCTGTGGTACAACGCCGGTGAGGACCGCCTCAATCTGGATCTATCCAATCCAGTCCTGTTCGTGGGAGACGAAGTCTACATTCCCGAGCCGGGGGCCAGCGTACCAACGCCCACGCCGATTCCCTTTGACGTTCTGCCAGGCTTCCGGGTGGAATATATGGTCCGGCCAGGTGATTCGGTAGGCTCGATTGCCCTGCAGCTGCGCAGCACGGTGGAGGATATTCTGGTGTACAACGATCTGGAGGATCCCAACGCGATTTATCCCGGTCAGATCCTGCTTGTTCGGGTCAATCTGGTTACACCGGCTCCAACTGATGAGGTGCAGTCTACGCTGTCCAATACTCCGGGTTCTATCTCCACGCTTACCCCTTCCCCCTGAGAGAAGGTTATTAGGGATGAGTAAAGCCGGGCTTGCGCAAGCCCGGCTTTTTGTATTAAGCTAAAGCTTGACATCTATCCCCGAGGTGATATACTTTTATTGATAATGATAATTATTATCAATAAGGGAGAATCAGATGGCCGCACTTGCGCTGAATCACCTGCTGGAGAACTGGAAGATTGCCCTGCGTCAGCAAGGCTACCGGGTAACCCGGCCTCGACTGCAGGTGATGGAAATTATCGTCTCCAGTGAAACGCCCCTGAAACCGCAGGACATCTACCAGCTTTCCCTGGATCTGGAATCACCTCCCGGGATAGCCAGCATCTACCGCACTCTGGAAATGCTGGATGACCTGGGGCTGATCCAGCAGATCCATCAACCGGGCGGCTGCCACGCCATCTGGCCCGCGGTGGAAGGACACAAACATCTGCTGATCTGCTCCAGCTGCGGACAGATGCGGGTCATTGAGGGCAATGAAGATATAGAGGACTACATTAATAAAATTGAAGAGCAGACTGGCTACCATGTGAAAGACCACTGGCTGCAGCTATTCGGTACCTGTCAGAACTGCTCTTGATCGGATGGGTGTGAGGAGGAAAACGCTTGATGCTGAAAAATAAGGCTGCTTTACTTATTGTTGGAATAATGGGAATTATTAGCTTATTATTACCTGCCTGCACCCCTGGGGGCACTTCCGCAGACAATAAACGGCTGGAAATTGTGGCCACGACCACTTTTGTGGGAGAGACGGTGGCCCGGATTGCCGGAGATCTGCCTCAGCTGACTATTTTGCTGGAACCGGGACAGAACCCCCATTCCTATCAGCCTTCTCCCCAGGATCTGGTGCGCATCTCAGAGGCGGATCTGATCTTTTCAAATGGTTTTGGGCTGGAGGAATTTTTGATTAATCTACTGGCCGGGGGAGACAAATCAGGCGAATTGATCGAGGTTTCTGAGGGAATTGAACCGCTTCTACTGGAAATGCCGGGCCAGCAAGGGGAGGGACATGAGGTGATCGATCCCCATGTCTGGTTTGATCCCAACAATATCATTGTCTGGACGGAAAACATCAGCGCGGCTTTGATCGCCGCCGATCCGGTCCACGCTGACACCTACCGGGAGAACGCGGCCAGCTACCAGGCTGAGCTGGAGGGACTGGACAGCTGGATCAGAGAGCAGGTGGCATCTATACCGCTTGAGGATCGACAGCTAGTCACTGACCACGCCGCCTTTGGTTATTTTGCGGAGGAGTATGGCTTTGAGCAGGTCGGGGCAGTGATTTCTGCTCCTACAACTGAGGCAGAAACCTCCGGCCAGGAACTGGCCGGGCTGATGGAGACCATCCGCGACCGTCATGTCAAGGCTATTTTTGTCAGCGTTGACATTGATCCCACCCTGGCTGAGATCGTTGCTGAGGACACTGCAATCGAACTGGTTCCCCTGTATTTCGGATCCCTGACCGAGGGGGGTCCGGCGGACACCTATTTGGATTTCATGCACTACAATGTGGATGCCATAGTTGAAGCTTTGGGGAAATAACCTGGAGGAGAGGCTTTGATAAGCAACTGGATAGATAAATTGCGCCGGGAATCATTTACCAGGCGCTATGCGCCCCATCAGCTGGATGCTCCTCTGCTGGCCATCGAGGGCGTTTCCCTGCAGTATGAAACAGGTTCTGTGCTCCAGGAAATCAGCTTTACTCTGGATCATGGTGACAGCGTGGCGGTGGTCGGACCCAATGGGGCTGGAAAGACCACCCTGTTTAAGATTATTGCTGGCATCCTGGATCCTGACCAGGGAATTGTCCAGGTATCCGGGCATGAGCCTGGCGGGCATACCTGCATCGCTTACGTTCCCCAGCGCAATTTGATCGATTGGAGCTTCCCTGCCACAGTGGCCGATGTGGTCATGATGGGGCGGATCAATAAGATGGGACCGTTTTTTTGGCCTCAAGCCAATGACTGGGCTGTTGTCCGGGAGGCGCTGGATTTTGTGAATCTGTCACCCTTTGCTAAACGGCAGATCAGTGAGCTCTCTGGAGGCCAGCAGCAGCGCATGTTCATTGCCAGGGCGCTGGCCCAGGAGGCAGAACTCATGCTGCTGGATGAACCCCTGAATGGTTTGGATATGCCAGCCCAGGAGAAGATCCTGGAAATCCTGGACACCCTGAAGGGCCAGAATGTGACGGTGATGATCTCCATGCATGATCTCCGGCTGGCTGAGGAAAAATTCGATAAGGTCATGCTGCTCAATAAACGGCTGCTGGGTTTTGGACCTCCCAAAGAGGTGTTTACCAGGGAGCGGCTGCTGCAAGCTTATCAGGAGCACCTGCATTTTGTGGGTGGGGAGATTGACACACTGGCAGTGAGCGATGAATGCTGCCATGGAGATTAATATGAACATCATTGACTTCATCCTCACTCCGCTCAATTATTCCTTCATGACCCGGGGGCTGACGGCCGCCGTGCTGACCGGGATCGTCTGTGCCGTGGTCGGGGTTTATGTGGTGGTGCGGGGTCTGGCCTTTCTGGGCGATGCCCTGGCCCATTCGATCCTGCCGGGTGTCGCTGTGGGCTACCTGGTCACCGGGGGAGCCCAGGAGCCGCTGTTCTGGTGGGGAACCGGCACGGCAGTGCTGGTTTCTCTGGCCATTGGCGCCATCAGCCAGGGGGCTAAAATAAAGCAGGACACCGCTATTGGAATCATCTTCGCGGGTATGTTCGCGCTGGGAATCGCCATTATCTCCACGGTGAAAAGCTATACCGTGGACCTGACCCACTTCCTGTTCGGGGATGTGCTTGGTGTGTCAAGCGGTCAGCTGATCATTATCGGGATCTTCAGTGCCCTGATCCTACTGCTGGTGTTGGTTTATTACAAGGAATTCCTGGTGTTGACCTTTGACCCCACGCTGGCTGTCACCCTGCGGATTCCCGTCAAGACCTTTGAATATCTTCAGCTGGTGCTGATAGCCCTGGCCATTGCGGTGTCTTTCCAGGCTGTTGGGGTAGCCTTGATGGTGGCCATGCTGATCACACCGGCTGCCGCAGCCTTTTTGCTTACTAAGCGCCTGCCGGTGATGATGATCCTGGCAGCGATCATCGCCTCTCTTTCAGGGGTGATCGGACTGTATTTCTCCTACTATATCAATATCGCTTCCGGCCCTGCCATTGTGTTGACTGCCACTCTGATCTTCCTGCTGGCCTGGGGATATTCCGGGGTTAAGAAGCGCCTGGCAGTGCGCGGAAACCGGGGTTAATAGGCAGCTTTCCTCTTGCCGGGGGGAAACCAGGAATCCGTGAACGGGATTGAGCGTTCAGGAGCCTGCTGCTGGACAGGATTCCAGACAGTCACAAGAGGTTGAAAATCTGGGGTTCAGCCTTTTGGCTGTTCTTTTGCGATCGTTTTTCCCCGTTTTCTCTCCCCTGTGATCTTTTCCAGTGCCCATTCTGCTGCTTCCCGCACCAGGGGTTCCTGGTCTTCCAGGGCCTTTTCCAGCGCCGGGATCGTCTCCTCTTCCCCGCAGTTGCCCAGGGCGATAGCCACATTACGGAGATAGCCCTTTCGTTTGGCGCGCTTGATCGGGCTGCCTTTGAACCGGGCGCTGAATTCCTCCTGGCTCAACCCCAGCTCCTCTGCCAGGTCCACGGCGAGCAGTTCCTCCTGGGGCAGAAAATCCTCCAGGATGTCAGGAGCCTCTTTTCCGGGTTTATTCCAGGGGCAGACCAGCTGGCAGATGTCGCAGCCAAAGATCCAGTCACCCAGGTGGGATCGCAGCTCCTGGGGGATTTCCTCGTGGTGCTCGATTGTCAGGTAGGAAATGCAGCGGTTGGAGTCCAGGGTATAGGGCTCCCGCAGTGCCCCGGTAGGGCAGGTGTCCAGGCAGCGGGTGCAGGTACCGCAGTAGTTTTCGGTAAGAGGCGAATCCGCGTTCAGATCCAGGTCCAGGAGGATTTCGGCGAGAAAGAAATAAGATCCGTACTCCCGATTGATCAGGAGAGTGTTCTTGCCGATCCAGCCCAGACCGGACCGCATGGCGAGCTCTTTTTCCAGGACTGGACCGCTGTCGACATACCAGCGGTTAGCCACTGGTTTTCCCACCCAAACCTCAATGGCATCTACCAGCTTCCTGAGGCGCTTTTCAAGCACATCGTGATAATCCTTGTTAAGAGCATAGGCAGCGATGTTGCCACCCTGTATGTTCCCCCGGGGAGCTGGATAGGGGGAGCCCAGCGTCAGGATGGATTTGCAGCCCGGAAGGATGGCCCGGGGATCAGCCCGCCTGGTCAGGGACCGTTCTGTCCCGATCCAGCCCATGGACGCCTGGTAACCGGCGGCCAGCCAGTTCTGGAAGAAATCCAGGTGGGGGGGAGGGTCGGGAGTGGTTACCCCGCAGAGCGGAAACCCCAGCTGGTGGGCGGTCTCTTTGATCTTACGCGTTAGTGAGAGTGTATCCATACCGTCAGGGTATCCAGCCGGGGGCGAAGCCGTTGATGATCAGGCGCAGGGCATCCTCGCCGCTGGACTCAATCAGCCAGATCTCGGGTGGTTCGGAAAGGGCAGCCTGGTTGTAGCGCACGTATGCCAGCCGCTCTCCATCCGGATGCCAGGCAAATGACGTGTGCTGGTAGTCAACCTCCTCGGTCAAGGGAAATGTTTCCCCGCTGTCCAGATCCATCACCCACAGCTGTCTGCCGGGAGTCCATTCCTGAGGTTTGAGCGATTTGCGGCTGAAAGCAAATCGCAATCCCTGAGGAGCGAAGCTGGGATTAAGGTCCTCCAGGAAGTTTCCCTGGGTGAGGTCCCTGGAGTTCTTCTCCACCAGGTCAAAGAGCTGCAGGTGGCGGGGAGCGAGAGTTTCGCTGACGAACAGGATCTCTGAAGTCAGGAAATAGCGCCCGTCCGCTGACCAGCTTCCGTCCCCGCCGGTATCGTTAGCCAGGAAGAGCGTTTTGTCGGATATCGGGTTCCAGAACTGGTATCCTTTGTGGGTTTGGTTGTAATAGGCCAGCCAGCCGGCAGGGGACCAGAGTGGTTTTTCCAGATATTCATCCGGCGATCCCAGATCGCGGTAAGTTTGTTCCGGGATACTATATACTCTGACCCCGGGTTTTGATTCTGGCTGGTCGGAAATGAACTCAAAGGCCAGCCAGTTACCGTCCGCTGACAGCTGGGGGGCTGTACACAGGCCATCCTGGCAGTTTATGATCCGGGTTTCCTCTTCAGACCCCGGGTCCAGGAAAATGATCTGGCTTGTACCGCTCTCTCCAGGGGTGCTGAATATGATGCTCTCTCTGTCGGGGGAGATGGAATAAGCCAACACTCCAGCAGTCAGGTCCGTTAAAGCCTCGCTTTCGCCGTTTACGGGGTTGATCTTGTAAAGATTGCTGACCCCGTCTGCCGGCCAGAGGTAGACCAGTGATGTGGGACTGACCGGCCAGTTCACCTGTAACTCCCGCAGCAAGGGCAGTCTCAACCTCGATTTTGATCCTCTGCCAATTTGCAGAGTGACTGTTCCGCCTGAAGGCCAGATTCTCAGAGGTGTGAAAGTGATTATCCTGTGGTCCTCATCCCAGCTGATTTCCCCATCATAATCCGGCGAGAGACTGAGATGCTCCTCAACGCTGGCCGGATCCATCGGTCGATTGAAGGAGACCTGGAGGGTTTGCCGACCCTGAATTTCCCCCGGATCGGGAAAGGTAGAGTCCACCCGGGGGAGCAGCAGCCAGCCAAGCAGCAAACCAGCTACCAGCAGAGCAATACCGAGCAAAATCCCGGTTTTCCAGTTCATAAGGCAATTATAATCGACTTCTACCCGCACCGGTTTGTCCGGGGATTCGCCTTCTAATAAAAGCATTTTACAGCTTTGAGAGGCCCGGATTTCCCCCTGGATAACATGGTAGAATGAGGGCCATGAAACGCTGGCAGTTCTGGGTAGGGTTGGTGATCAGCGCCGGCTTCCTGTACCTGGCCTTGCGCGGCCTGGAACTCAGCGAAGTCTGGGGTCCGCTGCGAACGGCCCGCTACTGGTGGCTGCTGCCGGGGGTTGGGGTCTATTTTGTTGCTGTGTGGGTCCGGGCCTGGCGCTGGCACTACCTGCTCCGCCCCGTGAAAGTAGTACCTACCCCGAAGATGTTCCCCATTGTGGCTATAGGTTATATGGGCAACAACATTTACCCTGCTCGGGCCGGCGAGGTACTGCGAGCATATGTCCTCAAGCAGAAAGAGGACGTTTCTATCTCGGCCTCCCTGGCAACCGTGATTGTGGAGCGGATCTTTGACGGTGTGGTCATGCTGGGATTTGTGTTCTTGAATCTGCCAGAATTGGCTACCCTGACTGGCTCATCAGGTTTTATCGGCAATATTCAGACCCTGGCTTTATGGGGATCTGTCGCGTTTCTGGGTGCTCTGGCGGTATTCCTGCTGGCTGCTATGTTCCCCATTCGGGCCGAAAAAGTGATTACCAGGCTGGTGGGAATATTTCTACCCGAAAGAATCCGCCAGGCTGTCCTTGAGGTCGTGCTCAAGTTCCTCCACGGCCTGGAGTCCCTCCGCTCTCCCCGGGAAGCGATCATGGTGCTGATCACCTCCATTATCATCTGGCTGCTGGAAACCGGAAAATACTGGCTGGTGATGCATGCCTTTGATTTTCAGGTGAGCTTTTTTGCGCTGATGCTCATGAATGGAATTGTCAATCTGGCAACCACGATTCCATCTGCCCCGGGCTACCTGGGTACCTTCGATGGCCCTGGCATTGCGGTTTTATCCGCTTTCGGTGTCGATCAGGGAGTGGCCACCGGATACACCCTGGTGCTGCATGCTGCCCTGTGGTTCCCGATCACCCTGCTGGGTGGGTATTTCATGCTCCGCGAAGGGATCCGCTGGCAGTCCGGTAAAGTGATTGATCAGGAGCTTGAGGCTTCTGAGGGAGAATAATTAAAGCTGTATAATAAATATTGATTGCGAATGAGGGCAGTGTGTCTTGTTCAAGGAGATTAGATCATGGACCAGCCTAAAAAAAGAAACCCCTATCGGGTATTGATCGCGGATGACGTTCTGGAAACCCGCCGGAATACCCGTTTGATGCTGGCTGACAATCCCATGGTGGATATTGTAGCCATTGCCCACAACGGCCGGGAGGCTGTAGAACTGGCGAAGAAACATCAGCCTGATATTGCCCTGATGGACATCAATATGCCGGAAATGAACGGATTTGAGGCCTTTCAGGAAATGTACAACATCTTCCCCACCATGGCCTGTGTGATCATTTCTGCTGAGGATGACAACCAATCATTTCGGTCGGCAATGAATGTGGGCGCCAGGGAGTACCTGGTGAAACCCTTTACAGTTTATCAGTTGAATAATGCCATTAAGCGGGTTGGAGATATCGTTAAAGCTGAGCGGGAAAAAGCCGATGTGGCTGAACGCCTCCGCAAGCAGCGGGCAGCCTACCTGCTGCAGCTGGCACATGAATATTCCAAATCCAGGCGGACCGACGACGAAGCCCTGGAAGTCTTTGAGCAGCTGGCGGCCAATCCAAAATGCGAACTGCGCTGGCTGCGAACTCTGGCGATGCTCTATATCATTCGCCAGGAGTGGAGGAAGCTCCAGGTGCTGTCCGGTCGGCTGGCCCGCCAGTTTGGCTAACTTTTTCCATTAAAGGACCAATCAATGAAAATAGCCGTAGTTGGCGCTGGTTACGCGGGTTTGGCAGCGGCCTACGACCTTACCCGGGCAGGCCACCAGGTGGTCATTTATGAGGCTCAGGATAGGGCTGGAGGGCTGGCTGTCGGTTTTAAGGAGCCCCACTGGGACTGGTCTGTGGAAGCGTTTTACCACCACTGGTTCGCTTCTGATGAGCATGTGCTGGGACTGATCGATGAGCTGGGACATTCTGAAAAGGTCCGCTTTCCACGCCCCTATACCGTGATGCTTTATCAGGATAAGTGGTATCCCTTTGATTCGGTCCTGCAGGCGCTGCTCTTCCCCGGGCTGGGCTGGGGAATCAACAAAGTCCGCTTTGGGCTGGTAGGTCTCTATCTGCGCCTGACCAAGAACTGGCAGTCGATGGAAAATACCACCGTGGATGCCTGGATGCGCAAATGGGCCGGTAAACAGGTTTATGAGACCATGTGGGAGCCGATGCTCAAAGGTAAGTTTGGTTCCTACTACAAAGACGTGAATATGGCCTGGATGTGGGCCAGGTTTCACGCCCGGACTTCCCGGCTGGGCACCTACCAGGGAGGATTTCAGGCCTTTACGGATGACTTTGTGGGAATCCTAGAAGAACTGGGTGTGCAATTCCATTTATCAACGCCTGTAACCGCTATTTCTGCTGATCTGGAAGTAAGCACAGCGAGCGAAACCGAGAAATATGACCGGGTACTGGTAACCACCTCCCCCGGGCTGCTGTCAAGGATGGTGCCCGCCCTGCCAGAAAGCTATCAGGCCGGTTTGGGGAAGTTGAAAAGCATGGGAGCGATCGTGCTGACCATGGCTATGTCCCACCAGCTCTCCAATCAGGGTTATTACTGGTACAACATACCCAAGGAGCAGGGTTTTCCCTTCCTGGCAGTGGTTGAGCATACCAACTACCTCTCCCCGGAATACTTCGGGGGAGACCATATTATTTATTGTGGGGATTACCGCGACGCTGATCATCCCTATTTTTCCCTCTCTGAAAAGGAAATCAAAGCTCTTTTCCTGCCGCATTTAAAGAAAATAAATCCAGACTTCGATCCTTCCTGGGTGAGAAAAACCTGGCTATACCGGGCCAAATATGCCCAGCCGGTGCCGGAGCTCAATCATTCCCAATCCATTCCCCCTCTGGTGACGCCCATCCCCGGTTTGTATTTTGCCAGCATGAGTCAGGTTTATCCCTGGGACCGGGGAACCAACTTTGCAGTGGAAATCGGCCGCAGAGCTGCCTCCCTTATCCTGGGAGAGTAGCCTCCCCCAGCCCCCTTCTGCCGGGGAGTTATCTCTCCGGCGGAGTGTTTTAAGTCATTTTCTCCTGGAATGTTATTCTAGGGGTGATAAATGTCTGCCCTTTTATGAGTTTTTCCACTTTTAATTTGGACCCCTTTTGAGTATAGTACTCTCATTATTGGCAGCAGCCTGGACCTGGGGGAAAGTCAGGCCAGTACTGTCAGACGATGAGGATGGAAATGGAAGCCGATTTGTTGGAGCGTTTTGCATTCATTGAGGGATTCTCAACGGAACAGGTCGCTGCCTTGAGCCCGCTGATCTCTGATATCAGATTTGAGGCTGGTCAGGTGATCTTTTCTCAGGGCGACCAGGCGGATTACCTGTATTTTGTGCTTGATGGCAGTGTGTCTATCAGATTCAAACCTGAGGATGGGCCGGTTCTGTCCGTGGCGGAAGTCAATCAAGGGGATGTGTTTGGTTGGTCTTCAGCTCTGGGCAGCTGCTGTTATACCTCGTCCGCGGTCTGCACCGCTAGTGGTTTATTTATCAGGATTTACGGCCAGGATTTGAAGAACCTCTGTCAGGAATATCCGGAAACGGGTATACTGATATTGAATCGCCTGGCCGGGGTGATTGCCCAGCGCTTGCGGGGTACTCATGAGCAAGTTGTGGCACTGCTCCATCGGGGATTGAATCATACAGAGCCCGGAGGTTAATATGAGCGAAGTTGAAAATGATCTGCGAGTTGAACAGATGGAAAATCTCATTGAAAGCATCAGCGCTTATATTGAACAGTACCACGGTGGATCTGCCAAATTGGTGTCTTTTGAGGGCAATGTAGTTAAGGTACAGCTTGGTGGGTCCTGCCTGGGCTGTCCGCTCTCAGCCGCGACCCTGAAAGGCTGGGTCCAGGGAACCATCCATCAATTCTTTCCTGAGGTAACGGTTGAATCGGCTGACTGAAAGCAGCCGATCTTAAGCTTGATCCATCGTAAGTCGGTCAAACACTGTAGCACACCTGCATCCCCCTCGGGGGGTTTGCCCTTTAAGGTCTGATAATGGAGATGCATTGCTGATTGTCTGCAGGAATGGGTTTTTGAAAAGAATACGGTGATTGAAATCGGAATTGCAAGTCGATACAAGTAGGGACCTGGTCCCTTAAGGGACCCGGTCCCTACTTATCATAATCCCAAGCTTTTCTCCAGCATGGACGCCGCAGCCTGGTATACGGGGGAATCGTCTCCCAGCTCCAGCAGAGGCCTCCCGTCAAAGTCGAATTCCATCACGTTATCATCAGCGGGAATGGGCCCCAGGAAGGGAACTTCCAGTTTATCAATTCGTTCCTGGAGGGGTGGGGGTATCTCCCCGGGCACCCGGTTGAGGATGAAATATGTATTCTTGACTTTGATTTGCAGCTCATCCTTGAGTTCAACGATATTGGCGGCCGCGGCCAGCCCCCGCTGGGTAGGGCCGCTGATGATGAACAGATGGTCGACGTCCTCGGTGGTCCGCCGGCTGAGATGTTCCATGCCGGCTTCATTGTCCATCACCACGTAAGGATAACTGTGGCTCAACTTATCCAGGATTTCCCTCAGGTTGTGGTTTACCGCGCAGTAGCAGCCGGGTCCTTCCGATCGGCCCATTGCGATCAGATCGAAATCATCGCTTTCGATCAGCGAGGAATGGATCTCGTAGTCCAGGTAGTCATGTTTCGACATCCCACCGCCAATGCTGCCTCTGGCTGCCCCGGTGACGTTCTGGGCACTCTGTACCTGCTCGAGCATACCCTCCCGGATGCCTCCGATTGTGTAGTCTAGGTCAACACCCAGGACCATGTTCAAGTTCGCGCTGGGATCGGCATCGATGGCCAGAATGGGCCCTTTGCCCTTGTTGATCAGATATTTGATAATCATGGCAGAAAAGGTGGTTTTTCCGGTTCCGCCCTTTCCTGCCACAGCGATAGTGGTGGTCATAGATAAGCTACTCCTGTATAAATTCTTTCGGGTAAGGCTCCAGTAATTTTGCGGCGATCATCTCTGCGGATCCCTTTAGGGCGGGTACGTGGTCATAAACTGCCACGCCAATCCGGTCAGCATCCAGCACCCCCAGATCCATGGGCAGGGTTCCCAGCAGGGGAAGGCCGGGAGAGTTCGCTTGAAGGAACTCGATCTCTTCTTCTGTGCGGATCTTGTTGCCCACCAGCCAGAGGCGATTCAATCCGATATCTTTGGAAAGGCTCTTGATCTGGGCCGCGGTTCCCAGGCTGCGCTGAGTGGGCTCGACCACGACGATCATTGCATCCACAAAGTCAACCGTCGCCCGCCCCAGGTGTTCAACTCCGGCATACATGTCAATGATCAGCACTTCGTCATCGCGGAACAGCAGGTGAGTGAAGAGGGTCTTTAACATAGCGCTTTCCGGGCAGATGCAGCCTGACCCTCCTAGGTCTACGCTGCCCATTTCCAACAGGCGGACATCCCGGTATTTGACGCTGAAACGATCCGGTATGTCGTCAACCCGCGGGTTGATGGTGAAAAAACCACCCGTAGTTCCCGGTTTGGCACCCGTGCGCTCCTCGATCAGCTGGTCCATTTCTGCGATCGGGCTCAACTTTTCCCGCAGCTCCGCGGGCAGACCGAGAGCCCCGGCCAGGCAGGGTGAAGGATCCGCGTCAACAGCCAGAACATCCTTGCCCTGGTCAGCAAAGTACTGGGCCAGGAGAGCTGAGAGGGTGGTTTTGCCGACGCCCCCCTTTCCGCTGATAGCTAGTTTCATGTCTTGCTCCTTATCATAAACGTGATTCAAACAGCTTCAGTCAATTTCCCCGTGAGCATGCTCGCCAGAATGGCAGAGCCCTCTGTGGGTAAGTAGTTATCGATGTTGTCTTCAAAGAGGATTTTATAGGAGGGAGGAAAATCCTCATCCCCTTCCCAGAGCACCACCAGCAGCGCCAATTTGGGGAATATCTGGTGCCGGTAGGCGCTGTCGCCAAAGCTGGTTTTTTCACCCCCGAGCTGCTGGTTGGCTTGATGGAAAGCCTGATAGTCTTCCCCGAAGACCCTGAACAGCACCTTGGATGTGTAGCCCTGAAAAGCAGCGTTGTAAAATTGTCCTTCTTCCAGTTCGGAAAAAGAGATCCATTTTGCCGCCAGGGGACAACTCCTGGGGGTGGAGAAATAATACAGGATCATGGCCTGGTGCACAGAAGGAAGAACCTGCTGGGTCTCTCGGTCCCTGGCGATATAATCCTGGCAGGAGAGTTCGACCGGCTTGTTCCAGTACTGAAAGGTGAAGGACGCGCTCTCCCCGGCCCCTTCCAGGGCGGCCCCTGTGAACTCTGCCAACCGCCCCGGTTCGGCTTTCAGCAGAGCGGCCTGAAGTTCATCAACCCGGCGTTCCAGAGGTTTCTGGTCCTTGTCGATTGTAAACTCACTCATAGCTAATTTCCCTGTCTGGCGTGGTTCCGCCCGGTAAAGACCTATAATACCATGCTGAACATTGAAGTTGGTTTTGTCACACAGCATCAGATATATTTCTTATCTTTTTGAATTGCTCCGGAAAATTTGCTCTTGACCGCCCCGGTCAGGGATGTTACACTACCGACTGTTCGGTAATATTAGAAAGGCGGAAGAATGAACATGCTCAATGCTGTAAAAGCTGTATCCGGCGGATACGCAAATCTGTCTGGGAGGGTTCCCTGCGCTTGAGCTTGTTAATATCCTAACACCTCTAAAGCTCCGGGAACATCAGAACCCGGGGCTTTTTTCTTAATCGGATCAGGCCGCGGGTTGCCCGCGGCCTGTTTTGTTAAAACAGGCAGTCAACCGAGGGTTATGCAAGGAAAACTGCAATGTTGTTCAGTAATTCGCTTGAGAAAATCAACTCAATATACCGGGAATATCCCCGGCAGTTCTGGGTGATTATAGGCGCTAATTTCATCGATCATGTGGGAGGGGCTTTGATCTTCCCCTTCTTTGCCCTGTATATCACTCAAAAATTCTCTGTGGGCATGACGGAAGTGGGGCTGCTCTTTGCCCTGTTTTCGTTTACCGATATGCTCGGGAATATGGTGGGCGGCGCGCTGACTGATTTTCTAGGAAGAAAGACCATGATTATCCTGGGATTGATCATCAGTGCCCTGACCAGCCTGGGGATGGGACTGGTCCAGCAGCTGGAATGGTTCTACGTAATGGGCGCGGTTTCTGGCCTGTTTGCCACGGCAGCGGGGCCGGCCCATGAGGCCATGCTGATCGATATCCTGCCCGAGAGCAAGAGGTCGGAAGGCTTTGGCGTGATGCGGGTGGCCATGAATCTTTCGGTGGCGATTGGACCGGCTGTCGGCGGTTTCATCGCTTCCTACTCCTATCTGGTGCTGTTCATAGCTGATACCATCACCAGCCTGATCACAGCTCTGATTGTCTACCTGGTGGTAGAGGAGAGCATGCCGGAAGAGAGGGGTGCACACGCTTCCCGGAAGGGTTTCAAGGAGACTTTCGCGGGCTACGGGGCGGTGTTGAAAGACCGCAAGTTCATGCTCTTTGTGATCGTCTCCACGATCGCGACGCTGGTGTACTCCCAGATGTACAGCACTCTGTCGGTTTTCTTGCGGGATATCCACGGAGTTCCGGAATCCGGCTACGGCTGGCTGATGACTCTGAACGCCGCCATGGTGGTCCTGTTCCAGTTCATGATCACCCACAGGATTTCCGATAAGCCGCCCATGCTGATCCTGGCTTTGGGATCGCTGTTCTACGTGTTCGGGTTTGGCATGTATGGCTTTGTGGACCTCTACATCCTGTTCATGCTGGCTATGGCAATCATCACTGTTGGAGAGATGGTCATCATCCCGGTGGCCCGGGCTTATGTCGGCCAGGCTGCTCCGGAGGATATGCGGGGGCGTTATTCCGGGATGATGGGTTTCTCCTGGATGATACCCTGGATGATCGGTCCGCTGCTGGCAGGCCTGATCATGGATTACGGCAATCCCAACTGGGTCTGGTACGGCAGCGCTATTCTGGCTTTGATCGCGGCCGCTGGCTTCCTGTGGCTGCGCAAGGACCATGAGGAGATTCCCGCTACCTCCCAGCCGGAACCTGGTTTGGAAACAGGTTAGAATAAGGAAAAGATGATGAAGAACAAACTACCTGAAGGATTCAATACCCGAATGGCTTCGATGGCGGATCTGCCTGCCATCCATCTCCTGGAACAGAAATGGACGCTCCATTACCTGGGAGTAGAGGGGATGACCTTGGAGAGGCTGCGGAATGAATACGAACTGCCGGGATTTGATGTCTCAAGCAGCGTCCATCTTGTTGAAGATCCCGGCGGTCTGCTGGTTGGTGTGATTGAGGTCTGGGATGAAAGCGACCCTCCTGTGAGCCCTTATGTCTATTTCGCGGTTGATCCGGATCTTGAAAATCTCGGGCTGGAGAACTATCTGCTGGAATGGGGAGAAACCCGGGCCCGGCAGGCGCTGGCGCGGGTCGACCCGGAATTGCGGGTGGCCATACGTGTCCATATTAACCATGTTGTCGAATCCTCCCGGCGGGCTCTGCTGGCAGCGGGATTCCAGCAGATCCGCTACAGCTTCCGGATGCGGATCGAGATGGATCAGGCGCCGCCTGATCCGACCTGGCCGGAAGGTATCAGCCTGCAGCCCTATGATCCTGAAAGGCACGCCCGGGTTGTTTTTGAAACGGACGAAGAGGTCTTCCAGGACCATTTTGGTTTTGTTAAGGAAGACCCCGAGGAAGGGTTCGAGAGATTCCTCCACCATATGACCGGGGATGATTCTTACGATCCCAGTCTGTGGTTCCTGGCCTTCGACGGCCCTGAAATTGTGGGAATATGCCTGTGCCGCCGCTACGGGCCGGAAGATCGGGAGGCGGGTTACGTGTCCAGTCTGGGTGTAAAACGCGCCTGGAGGCGCCGGGGGCTGGCCCAGGCCCTGCTGCACCAGGCTTTTGGGGAATTCTACCGGCGCGGTAAATATAAAGTCGATCTGGGTGTTGATGGGCAATCACTGACCGGCGCCACAGACCTTTATAAAAAAGTGGGCATGCGGGTGCTGCGGCAGTATGACCTGTACGAAAAGGTGCTGCGCCCTGGCGTGGATATCAGCGTCAACACCCTGGAATCGTCGGGTGAGATTGACAGCTAATTAATAAGGAGATTTATGATCACCACGGTAATTTTTGACATGGGCGGGGTGCTGGTCCGTACAGAAGACCGTCAACCCCGCCAACGCCTGGCTGACAAACTCAACCTGAGTTACCAGGAGCTGGAAGAGCTGGTTTATAGATCAGCCACGTCCAAGCAGGCCACGGTAGGGATGATCCCGGCAGAGACCCATAAGAAGGCGGTGCTGGAAAGTCTGGGTTGGCCTGCAGATTCAATTCAGGAGTTTAGCGCTGAGTTCTGGGGTGGTGATCGGGTGGACCGCCAGCTGGTCGATTTTATCCGCGGTTTGCGAGGGAGCTATACTACCGTCTTGTTAAGCAACGCCTGGGATGATCTGCGGTCAGTGCTGGCAGAGAGATGGCAAATTGCCGATGCTTTTGATCATATTTTTATCTCATCTGAAATTGGCCTGGCTAAGCCGGATCCTAGAATCTATCAGTGGGTAACAGCGGAGCTGTCTGCCGATCCGACTGAACTGGTTTTCGTGGATGATTTCATCGAAAATGTGCTGGCTGCCAGGGAGGCTGGCTGGAATGCGGTGCACTTCAGGTCCCGGGAGCAGGCCCTGGACGAGCTGGCGGAATATCTCGACAACGACCTGGGAAGCCTGCCCGGGGATTCCTATTAAGTAAGGCTGGATCGTTATGTCCGGGAAACTGTTTTTTACACTCCAGTACTGGATCAAGAATCCTCCCTGGGATACCGGGATCACACCTCCGGAGCTGTACCGGTTCCTGCGCGAGAATCCCCCTGGAAGAGCGCTGGACCTCGGCTGCGGGACCGGTACCAATGTGATCACTCTGGCTAAATATGGTTGGCAGGCGAGTGGGGTGGATATCGTTCCCCGGGCCATCCGGATTGCCAGGAGGAAAGCCCGCCGGGAAGGGGTAGAGGACCTCACTGAATTTTCTGTGGGGGATGCCCTGGCGCCGGAAACTTTCCAGGGGGAATATGACCTGATCCTTGATATCGGCTGTTTTCACGTTTTTCCAGAATCGGCGGCTGAGATCTACGGGCGCAATCTGAGGGCTCATTTGGCAGAAGGGGGGCGGTTTTTGCTGTATGTCCACCTCGATCGGGGGCCGGGACCCGGGCATGGGGCCTCGGAAGCCGGCCTGGAGAAGCTGGGGGAATATCTACATTTGATCAGGCGAACGGACGGGGAAGAATCCTCCCGCCCTTCTGCCTGGCTGGAATTCGGGAAGCGGAAATAATCAGCAGTAAATTGTAATAATTGTCCAGCTATCATCCTCAGCTGTTCCGGTTGTCAAATATCCCCTTCACCTTTTTCTTGAAGCTCTTCACATCAGTTTCTGTCAAGAGCTTTTTTCTCAATTCTGGCTCCAGGTTGTAAGGTTCCAGGTAACTGGCAGCGAATTTGCGGAACAGCACCAGACCGTCCCGGGGTCCAAAAAAGGACAGCGAGCGCTCCAGGTGCTCTTCCAGTACGGACCGCACTTCGCCTGGGGAGACCTCCTCTCTGTCCCGGCCGTTGAATATCCAGGGGTTACTGATCGCGGCTCGGCCGATCATCACCCCGTCACAATCCGTCTCCTCGATCATGGCCTCGATATCAGAGGCGCGGCGGATTCCGCCATTGCCAAGCACTGGGATTTCCAGGGCATTTTTAATCTCCTTAAGCGCCGGGAGATCAGCTCTTCCCTGGTGCCCCTGTTCCTTGACCCGGGCATGGACTGCCAGCAGGGATCCGCCGTACTCTTCAATGATACGGGCGATCAGCAGCTGTTTGGGGCAATCCTGCCAGCCAAGGCGGATCTTCGCGGTGACAGGGATGTCCAGGTTCCTGGTGAGCCTGTCGAAGATCCGGGCGACTTTCAGCGGCGATCGCATCAAACCTGCCCCGGCTCCCCGGCGGGTGATAGAGCGGTTCGGGCAGCCCAGGTTGATATCAATGGCGTCTGGTTCCGCTTCCTGGAGTTTGCGGGCGGCGGCCAGAATGGTCTCTGGGTCATGGCCGTAGAGCTGGATGATCAGCGGGCGCTCTTCCGGGGTGAAGTAAAGCTTGCTTTTGATGTAGTGGGGGCGGTCAAGCACATCCTCAGCCTTGACGAACTCAGTGTAGCTGATGGAGGAGCCCAGCATCCTGCACAAAGAACGGAATGGCCAGCTGGAATACCCGTCCATGGGGGCCAGAACCAGATTTCCCTGGACAGGGAGGGCAGCGATCTTGAAAGCTGGAGTCTGCCCTGCCGCGGTCATTTGGGAAGCAGGGCGGCTGACAGGGCCTGGCTGAGTGATCTGGCCTCAACGACCTCGAGGGTTTTCGGCCAGGAGATCCCTCCTCCACGCAGACGCTTGGGAATGATTGCGGATTTGAAGCCCAGCTTGGCGGCTTCCCCCAGGCGGTCGCTCATCCGGCTGGCCATGCGCAGCTCGCCCGATAGCCCGACTTCACCGATCAGGATGGTGTCCGCTTTCACCGGCGTGTCTTTGATGGAACTGGCGATAGCGGCCGCCACAGCCAGGTCGGCGGCGGGTTCACTTATCTTTAAACCTCCTACAACATTGACAAAAACGTCCTGGTCGGTGAGCTTGACCCCTGCCCGGCGGGTGAGGACAGCGCTGATCAGCAGCAGGCGGTTGAACTCGATCCCGTTCGGGGTTCGGCGAGGATTTCCGAATGTTGTCGGGTTGGTCAGCCCCTGGATCTCGACCAGTATGGGTCGGGTGCCCTCCATGGTAACGGCGATAGCTGACCCGGGGGCGTTGACCATGCGTTCCGCCAGGAAGGCTTCCGAGGGGTTAGAGATTTCGATCATGCCCCTGTCACTCATTTCAAAGACACCGACCTCGGAGGTGGCGCCAAAGCGGTTCTTGACCGACCGCAGCAGCCGGTATGCCTGGTAGCGGTCGCCTTCCAGGTAGAGGACGGTGTCAACAATGTGTTCCAGGACTCTGGGGCCCGCGATGGCCCCTTCCTTGGTGACATGCCCGATCAGAAAAATGCTGGTGAAGGTCTTTTTAGCGTATTCCCTGAGCCGGGAAGCACTTTCTCGCACCTGGGATACTGACCCTGCTGAGGATTCCAGGTCAGGAAGATAGCTGGTCTGAATCGAGTCTAAGATCAATAGGGTGGGTCTGGTGCTGTCCGCGTGGTCGAGGATGGCTTCCAGATTTGTCTCTGTTACCAGCAGCAGCTGATCTGGCAGTGCCAGCGGTTTTCCCTGCCCGTCCCGATGCAGGCGGTCCGCCCGCATTTTAATCTGCTGCTCGGATTCTTCCCCTGAGATATACAGAACCGGGAAGGATTTTGCCAGTTCCAGAGCGACCTGCAGCAGCAGAGTGGATTTACCGATGCCAGGATCGCCGCCGATCAGGTTGATCGATCCGGGGACCAGGCCGCCTCCCAGCACCCGGGAAAACTCTTCCTGTTTGAGGGGAATTCTTTTTCCCTCATCCGATTGGATATCCTGGATGGGTTTCGGCACGGATGTTGCAATAAAACGGGAGGAAGAGGAGGCCGGGGAAGCTCTTCGCTCCACCCGCTCTTCGACCATGGTGTTCCAGGAGTTGCAGTTCGGGCAGCGGCCCAAGTAGCGGGGATTGCTGTACCCGCATTCCTGGCAGACGTATTGTTGAATTGTTTTTGCCATGCAACCATTATAAACGCTTAAAGAAAAGGGAAAGGGCGCCGGGAAAAATACTGAAAATCATTCTGGTATCTCTCTTGCAAAAGGTCGAATTATCCACTATAATGAAGTAGAACAAGTGTTCTAGTAAAGAGGTAGGCCAGCCGGGTCGGGATCGAAAAGACTGGTAGTGACGGACAGGGAGCAGGAAATGGAAATTGGTATGTTGTGGTTTGACAATGACAGAAAAGCCTCCATCCCCAACAAGGTGGAAAAGGCTGCCCGCTATTATCAGCAGAAATATGGGGTCAACCCAGATTTATGTTATGTGCACCCGCAGATGATGAAGGGGGAAAACGGAAAAGGCCAGGGCTCTCGAGCCAAGGCGGAGGGGAAACCGCTGAAGATCGGGAAAATTCTGGTATTGAAAAACGAAAAAGTGCTCCCAGATCATTTTTGGATCGGGATCAGGAACGGAAAAGAGTAGTTCAATTCGGGTGGGTGATATAGATTTCCCAGCTCCCCCAATAGCTGTCTTCCTCTTCGGTCTGACAGGTGGGAACTTCAATGTCAGAGATTAGCAACCCGCTTTCAGGTACCTCCAGCTGATAGGTCAATCCCGGCTCCGCCAGGTAATCGGCGTAGCCCAGACCGAGCTCTGGTTTCAATCCGGTGAAAAACACCTCCTTGGGATCGGCTCCCAGAGATATTTCCAGCTTTACGCCAGGAACCCCTTTGCCTTCAGCATCGGTGGCGATGATCTGGATCAACGGTTCACCGAGGGTGGGATCGCAGATAGGAGATGAATCCTGGAGGATGAAAGGAAGGGAATTTGTCGGGGAAGGAGCAGGGTTGGCCGCTGTGGTTTCTGAGGCCGGAGTGCTGCTTACTGCTGGATCTGATGAAGTGGGGCTGGCGGCGGCCCTGGTCGTCTCCCCTGTCGGCTGTTCCTCACCCTCCGGCGAAGCTGGTGGGGGAGGTGTCTCGGCTGTGATGGCGGCCTGCTGCAGGGCGGCGGATAGATTGGCAAGTACCTTGGCCATCTCGTTATCTCCGCTTTCTGCCAGATACCGCTGGGCCTGAGCTGCCAGGGCGAGGGCTGGATCCTCATCTCCGAGCAGTTCCAGACGGGCTTTAGCCCGGGGCAGGTTGTTATTGGCCTGGTAGGCCCGGGATATCAGCTCCCGGTAGATATCTTTGTAATCGTCCCGGAGCAAATTGGGGTGAGTGTCAACTTCCCGGACAGGCGCGATGGCCCAGGCATAGACGATTCCCATGATCAGCCCAAAAATCAGACCGGTCAGCAAATACCAGTTGCCGCGATTTTGATCCATGAGCTCAGTTGGTCTCCTTGATGGCATTATGCAGGTCCCGTAACAGGAACATGTCCGGGAGGGTGTATTCGGCCTGGGAGGCGAATTTAAGGGCGTTCTCTACACTGGTCAATGGATTCGGATCTCCCAGCAAGGTCAGTCGGTTCAGAGCCCAATCCAGATCGTTTTCCTGGTGGTAGACTTCCGCAACCATCAGAGTGTAATCGGTCTTGTAATCGATCCTCAAATCTGGCAAAGTGGTATCCTGGTAGCTTACCGGGTTGATCACCCAGCCATAGACCAAGCCCAGGCCCAAACCTACCAGCATCACTATCAAAAACAATGTCCAGCGTGACATAGCAGCCCTCTCTAAATTCCCTTCTAATTGTGCCACAGAGCCCATTAATTAACAAGTCATCCATCCTGAAATGGGTCTGAGAGCCCCCCGGGAAAGGTTTATCCCCACCCTTGTTAAGGGATTGTTAATCCGGAATTGGCTTTCTTGACGCTATTTAATGTAGGTGATATAGTGAGCGCGGAGGATTTCCAGCAAGGAAAGTCACTCAATGGAAAAGGAACAAAACACACCGCCCCCTGAGGAGTCCAGCGGATTAATGAACAAGATCAAAAGCATCCTGGCAGAAAGCCTGGCCGGTGAAAACGGGCGCCGGACACTGACCGTTCTGGCCGTCATTATCCTGGCCGGGGGTGTTGTGCTGGCGATCAACGCCTTTTTCCCCCGCTCCCAGGGAGATAAGGCCTCTCTTCCAGCCTTTCCCCTCGGGAAGGTGGAAAGTGCTGGCGCAGAGAACACGGCAGACCAGCAAAACCTCCTGGAAATGCCCAGCTTTGTCGAAGACAGGTCATCCCTCAATCGGGGCATTCACCGTGCGGCCGTGATCCATACCACCATTCCCACCAGACCCCGGGTGGATGTCATTAAATACGTTGTGGAACAGGGAGATTCCCTGTTCGCGATCGCAGACAAATTCGGTTTGAAACCGGAAACTATCCTGTGGGGCAACTTTGACATCCTGGCAGATAATCCCCATACCCTGCAGCCTGGACAGGAGCTCAATATCCTGCCTGTAAATGGCACCTACCATAAATGGCGGGAGGGTGAATCCCTTTCCAAAGTCTCTGAATATTACGGCGTTGACCCGCTGGACATCATTGAATACCCCGGCAACCACCTCGATATCTATGATTTCGATCTTGACAATCCTTCCTTTGAGAACGGGCAGATGCTGATTGTGCCAGGTGGAACACGGGAGCTGGTTGATTATGGTCCTCCGGCGATCACCAGGGACAACCCGGCGGTCGCATCCACCTATGGTCCCGGCCACTGCGGCACAATTTACACAGGCGCTGTTGGCGTGGGCGTCTTTATCTGGCCGACCACGGAGCGCTGGATCTCAGGGTATGACTACAATCCGGGGGTCCACCCGGCTATCGACATTGCGGGATCTCTCGGAAATCCTGTTTGGGCTGCTGATAATGGCGTTGTTGTCTATGCTGGCTGGAGCAATTACGGCTATGGAAACCTGGTGGTGATCGATCACGGCAATGGCTGGCAAACACTTTATGCCCATTTGAATAACATCTATGTGGGCTGCGGCCAGAGCGTGAACCAGGGCGAGGCTATCGGTGGATTGGGCACCACGGGCAACTCTTCCGGCCCTCACCTGCACTTTGAGATGATTTATATGGGGACTAAAGTCAATCCCCATGATTTCCTTCAATAGCAGATCACGCTAACCTGATTTTGGAAAAGCAAGGTACAATTCTGTACCTTGCTTTTTGTTACAATAGGGATGTGCTTTAGAAGAATCCAGAGAATTATGAAATTTTCCAGCTTGGCGTACAAGTGGTTTGCACTGCTTCTAATCGTTCCTCTGTTCAGCTCCTGCCAGATCAGCCCGGCTGAGGATCCTGGTCAGGGATCTGAATCCCGGATCATTCAGACCATTCCCCCGGCCACGCTGACCGCTATCAGCGAAATGGCAGCTGCCAGCCAGACACCTGTTCCTGCCCCGATGGGCATTCCCTGGTCGGAGCTGGAAGGTCTGCACCTGGAATTCTGGTATATCTGGGATCTGGACGAGTCGGGGGTGGGCATGCATGCCATCGTTGAGCGCTTCAACAACGAGAACGAATGGGGGATTACCGTGAACGCTGTTGATCAGGGACTTGTGCTGGACCCTATCGCAACCGTGGAAGCGGCTTTTGCGGATGGGCTGGTGCCGCATCTCATGCTCAGCGACTCTTCGGTAATTGCGGGCTGGTATGAAAAGGGACTGACGATCGATTTGAGCTATCTATTGGCTGATCCAGCTGCCGGGATGGCCAGGGAAGAGCAGAAAGCCTTTTATCCGGGCATCTGGGAGAATTTCACCCTCAGCGGCGATGACCTCCCCGGGATACCTTTCAGCCAATCAATTCAGGTGATCTATTACAACGAGAGTTGGGCCAGGGAGCTGGGGTATAATTCGCCGCCGTATAGCATAGAGGACCTGATGGAGCAGAGCTGCACTCCTGTTGAGGAAGATCAACCCGCCGGGATGGTATTTTCTCCCCAGGCGGAAAATATCCTCTCGTTCCTGTACGCCAATGATGGAGTACTCTATCAGCCCGGGGCGGATGCCTACCAGTTCTCTTCCCCTGAGATCAAGGAACTGGCCAGGGATTGGCGGGCATTTTTCCAGGATGGTTGTGGAACCCTGATTGCCAATTATCCTAACCCGATGGCCATCGAAACGGAGTTTGAGAGTTTTAATCAGCGGGATGCGCTGATGATCATGGGATCTTCTAGAATGATGGAGCATGTTCACACCGGTCCTAATCAAACAGGACGCGCAGATGATTGGACCATGCTGCCCTTCATGGGCCCCGGGGGGTCAAAGGCTGTCGCTTCGGATTTGCAGTCAGTGGTGATTTTCAAGACATCCCCGCCAGAAGAACTGGCATCCTGGCTGTTCTTGAAATACCTGGTATCCCCAGAGGTCCAGTCTGAATGGGCGCAGTACAGCTATTACTATCCCACCAGGAAGGATAGTTTCTGGTTCCTGCGCGAGTTCCGCAAAGAGAACCCCTCCTGGGCAGAGGGGCTGAATTTGCTCAAGTACAGCCGTTCTGCCCCCCTGCATCCCTCGTGGAATCTTGTGAAGCTTGCCCTGGAGGACGCCTTTGAGGTTATCCTGGCCAGGCCGGACCTGGACCCGGACGAGCAGCTTGATTACCTCAATCAGATAGCCGCTGAACTATGGGAAAGGTCCGACCGCTGAAACTGGCCTGAGCCAGTTCTGGAGTGTAAAAGATGAATGAAAAACCCAAAGTAGTCATCTACACAGATGGTGCCTGTTCAGGCAATCCCGGCCCGGGTGGTTGGGGCGCGCTGCTGAAGTTTGGGCCCCATGAGAGAGAACTGTCTGGCGCAGAAAGGAAAACCACCAATAACCGGATGGAAATCACCGCGGCGGTGATGGCGCTGCGGGCTTTGAAGGAGCCCTGTCAGGTTGATCTGTACACGGATTCCGAGTACCTCAAGAAAGGGATCACCGAGTGGATCTCCAACTGGAAGAAACTGGGCTGGCGGCGGGGATCGCCCGGTAAAACCAAACCGCTTGCCAACGCCGACCTCTGGCAGGAGCTGGACAGGGAAATCTCGTCTCACGAGATCAACTGGCACTGGCTGCGCGGCCACGCCGGGCAGGAGGGAAATGAGCGGGCTGACCAGCTGGCTGCAGCCGCTATGAGAAAACAATAGGCCGGAGGGATTTGCGGAGTTCGGCCATCCCCTTCACGGTATAATCCTGAGTATGGAAAGCTCCAGGCTTCAAGTTCAGGAGGAGATCCTGCTGGCAAAACAATCCCGGCGGGAAGGAAATGAGGGCCGGGCCCGGGTTTGCGCCCGCCGAGCGGCCGGCGTGGCGGCTCAGGGTTATCTTCAAAAAGTAGGTCTTGGCGATCGGACCGAAAATATGCTCGAATCGCTTAGCACATTGAAGATTGAGCTGAAATTACCTGAACGGGTGGAAAAGGCTGTTGATTATCTACTGCGAAGGGTCGACCTGGATTTCAATCTTCCCGGTGATGTGGATCTGATAAATGAGGCAGAGACAGTCATTGAATATATTAACTCTGAAGAACAAGATCAACCTTCTCCCGATCCATGCTGAATTCATTCCTTCGTAGACCTGTCTGGTTGATAATAACCGGCTTGATAATTTTCGGTATTACGTTTGCGTCGGGCTGCAGTAAGGTTGCCGGGCCGGCTGCAAAGGACTCCACCTCGACTTCTGCGCCAGAGGTCACACCCAGGGTCGCTGCCCAGTTGACTTCTACCCCGGAAGCTGCCTCCACCGAGGAAATTCCCCCCACCCCCATCAAGGAACTCCTGGAGAGACCCCTGTATAAGATCTCGGCCAACCTTGATTATCCAAATCATCAGCTGATTGTGGAGGAAAGGATCCTGGTCTCAAATCCTGCAGGCAAGTTTCTGGATGAGATCGATCTGGTGGTACCTCCCAATAACTGGCCGGGAGTTTTTTCGATTCAGGATATCACTGCGGGTGATTTGCCCCTTGAGGGGTATAGTCTGACTGGAGTCACATTAAGTCTGGACCTGGGCGATTCTGGCTGGCAGCCTGATGAATTGCTTGAGCTGCAAATCCGGTATACGCTGAACCTGCCACCACAGAACAGCCTGCGAGGTTATGGACCTTCCCCGTTTGGATACACTTCCTTACAAACGAATTTGGTGGATTGGTATCCCATGGTTCCTCCTTATCAGGAAGATGAGGGTTGGTTGATCCACAAACCCTGGATTTTCGGGGAATACCTGGTCTATCCAGCCGCGGATTTTGAGATCAGCCTGAATCTGGGGACGCCGGGATTGATCGTGGCTGCCAGCTCGGCTTCATTGACTGAAGGCGATCCACTTCAATATACACTTTCAGAGGCAAGGAACTTCGTATTTTCCATCAGTCCTGCCTATCAGGTGCTGGAAGCGGACTTGAACGGTGTCAAGGTTTACGGATATATCCTTCCTGGTTATCAGGTGCCGGGACAAGCGGCTCTTGAGGCAAGCCTGCAGGCATTGACCCTTTACCAGGATTTATATGGCCCTTATCAGCAGGCCAGCTTATCTATGGTTCAGGCTGATTTCAATCACGGGATGGAATATGAAGGTTTATTTTTCCTGAGCCGGGGATTCTTTGATACCTATACTGGCTCTGAAAAGAGCTATTTGGTGACTATCGCTGTCCATGAGACGGCTCATCAATGGTGGTATGGACAGGTTGCCAACGACCAGGCCCTCGAGCCCTGGCTCGATGAAGCCTTCTGCACCTACAGCGAGCTGGCCTATTATGAGAATTTATATCCCCAGAGCGTGGATTGGTGGTGGGCTACCAGAGTAAATTACTATCAGCCTTCTGGCAGGATCGATCGGTCCATTTATGGGTTCCAGGATTTTGTCGACCAGTATTTAAGCTACCGGAATGCGACCTATCTCCAGGGAGCGAAATTCCTGGCTGCACTCAAGGACTACCTGGGGGAAGAGGAATTTTACCGATTCTTAAGAGAATATGGGTTCCGGAACCGGAATCAAATTGCCACCAGCGATGATTTCTTTGAAGTGTTAGGAGAATATCTTGATCTTAAAGAATTGACCTGGCTGGGAGACTATTTCCTGATTAAGTGATAACCTCACTGAGGGCTTTGGGTCCGTGTTTCCTCTATATAGACGGGAAAATTTATTATTCATGATCCTCCAACAGTTCTTTCCTTAACGAAACTGATAACTGAGAGGAGGGATTTTTAAGCTACACTGGAGTCAAGGAAAAGCAATACTTCCACTTCTTCTCCTCCTTAGATATGCATACACCTCACCGAGGGCAGCCGGTGAGGTGTATGCCTTTTAATAAAATAAGAGGCGACGATGGGAATCGAACCCATGATAAAGGTTTTGCAGACCTCTGCCTTACCACTTGGCTACGTCGCCTTGATAAAAAGAAACTGATGGTTTCCGGCTGTTCTGTGTCAGCCTTCTGCCACCAGCCGAAAGAGGAAAACAAGAGCGGGCGACGGGATTCGAACCCGTGACCTTCTCCTTGGCAAGGAGACGTTCTACCACTAAACTACGCCCGCTTGAAAGTGCCGAGAGCCAGACTCGAACTGGCGACACCTTGATTTTCAGTCAAGTGCTCTACCAACTGAGCTATCTCGGCCTGAGCTCATTCCTCGCTATAGCACCGCCAATTTTACTCGCTCGGTATAGCCTTGTCAAGCTTCCGGCTTTGGGGAGGTAAGAAAGGGCAAATAAAGCAGAAAACCGATTGCGATGATAATTTCACCGGCTACCACGCCTGCTGCCTGCTGAGGACCAAAAAAGGGCAGGGATGGCCACGATTGTGTGCCAAACCCGAATACATCCGCCATCCCTGAAATCAAGGAAACCAGATATCCGGTAGCAACCAGACGCGCACCGATGTCCTGGGCCAAAGATTGATCGCGAGCTCTCCGCTGACAGCTTTTAAAGCTGACAAATCCGCCCAGGCAGATCAGGGCCAATCCAACGGAAAAGGTGGCGGTCTGGACAAAACCGATCACCGGGCTGCGGTCCAGGCCAAACCAGCCTGGTTTGGCTCCCAGCACGAGTATCAGAAATCCGATCACTGTTGTGCCCAGCCCGAGATTGACTCGTAATTTGGTCATTTTGCCATTTGACTTAGGGTTTCTTCCATCCATAGGGGACTTTGATTATAACTGAAAACCCGTCCGGGCAGGGATAACTTTGTAGGAGAAATTCTCCACGAAATTCATCAGGTTGTCAATCAAGCGCTGCCAATCCTTGGAAGCCATGGCCACATTGAGAGCTGCCTGACTCTGGGTTTTTGCGGCAACCATGATCTGAGGCTGGTCGCCGTACATGGTATACCATAGATCTGTAGGGCTGATGCCCAGCTGCTTGATCTCCGGGATAAAATCGCTGATCACGAATTCGAAATATTCCTGTTCCTTGTTGGGCAGGATATCCCAAGTCATGAGGAGCTTAACAGTCATGCAGGGCCTCTTTATCCGGTTTCCCGGGTGTATTCCAGCACGACCACATTGGTCTCACTGCTGGAGCGGGTGCTGCTGATATTCAGCTCGGGGCGGGGCTCAACCTTGTCCAGCCCCATCTCTTTGATGAATTTATCGAGGGGATCCAGTTCCAGCTTGCATTCCGCGGTCTGGTAGTACATGGGTATCGCGTAGCTGGGCTCAAGGATACGAATAGCTTCAACTGCTTTGGAAGCAGTCAGACTGCTTCCACCTCCGACCGGAACCAGGGCTACGTGCACGTCCCCGGCAATGGACTTGACATCGGATTGACTGGGGACCCGGGCGAGGTCCCCCAGGTGAGCAACCAGAATCCCGTTGTAATCGAAGATGTACATGACGTTGCGGGGGGCATCCTTCTTTTTGTTGTGGTTTGTGCGGATGCCGGTAATAAAAACCTCCCCGATCTCATATTCTCCAGGACCGGCAAGAATGTGCTGAGTGGATTTTCTCTTTTTTATTACCTTGGTGTAATTGTGCCCCGGGTCATCATGGCTGACTGTCACAATATCGGCCGATAAATTGAGCTCGCTGTAGCCGATCTTTCTGTGGTCGTAAGGGTCGGTTACGACGGTGGCCATACCGCGCTCAGTCAATCGAAAACATGAATGCCCATGCCAGGTGATGTTCATTAAGCCTCCTGCCGGCTTCCTTTTTTTTCTATTTTGCTCTTGTCTTGCAAGAAGTGATTATACTTCAAACCGCCAATTTCTGATAGTTTCCTGACCGCCCCGGGTCGGCTCCTCACCCAGCTGGAACCCCGCGCCGACCTCGATGAGTTCTCTCCCTCTTATCCTCTTTTGGGGTAGATTGGGGGACTTCTCTCAGGCCTGGACTCCCTGCAAACAGGAGGGACTCCTGAGAGTTGGTATAATTGCTCATGTTCGTCGATCAGCTGTTTGGGAGGGATTCCCGGGCCCGGCCCGGTTGCCTGAGTGAATATGGAAAAGAAGATCAAAGTCGTTGGTGCCAAGGTCCACAACCTGAAGAATATTACCGTGGAAATCCCCCGGGACAAACTGGTAGTCATCACCGGACTGTCTGGCTCAGGGAAATCCTCCCTGGCCTTTGATACCATCTTTGCGGAGGGACAGCGCCGGTACGTGGAATCGCTTTCCTCCTATGCGCGCCAATTTCTGGGGCAGATGGACAAACCGGAAGTGGAATATATCGAAGGCCTCTCTCCCGCGGTGTCCATTGATCAGCGGGGGACCTCGCAGAACCCCCGCTCAACGGTAGGTACAGTCACCGAGATTTATGATTATCTGCGCCTGCTTTTCGCCCGGGCAGGCATACCCCACTGCCCCCAGTGCGGCCGGGAAGTGACAACCCAATCCGCCCAGGAAATTGTCGAGCACCTGGCGGGTCTTCCCGAGGGGACGCGTTTTAATATCCTTGCCCCGGTGGTGCGCGGTAAAAAGGGCGAACACCAGGGCATCCTGGACGAGATCGCAAAATCAGGTTTTGTGCGGGCCAGGATCGATGGGAAGATCCGCCGCCTGGAGGAGGACATCCAGCTGGAGCGCTACCAGCAGCACACCATCGAGGCGGTTGTTGACCGCCTGGTAATCCAGGATTTTAAAGAGCGGGAAGACCGCGACAATTTCCTTTCCCGGCTGACCGATTCTGTTGAAACTGCCTTGAAATATGGGGACGGCTACCTGACAGTTTATGATGAGACCGATCCTGAGAATCCGCTTACTACCAATTACTCCGAGCACCTGGCCTGCCCGGTATGTGAGATCAGCCTTCCAGAAATTGAACCGCGCACGTTTTCTTTTAATACTCCCCACGGAGCCTGTCCCACCTGTGAGGGAATTGGCACCAAGCTGGAGGTCGATGTTAACCTGCTGATCCCGGACCCAGGGCTCTCCGTCAATGCCGGGGCGATCGATGCCCAGGAATGGGGCGGTCCTCGAGCTCAGGGAGGGTATTACTGGAGAGCGCTGGTTGGAGCAGCCGATCTTTACCAGATCGATCTGGATAAGCCTTTCCAGAAGCTCTCGGAAAAGGAACAGCGGGTCGTTCTCTACGGCACTCAGGGGGAAGAGGTGCCGATGACCTATACGGATAAGGAAGGCCGGGAGTACGAGTTTTACCGGTCATTTGAGGGCGTGATCAACAATCTTGAGCGCCGCTTCAAGGAAACCCAATCGGAGTATATGCGGACCCGCATCATGGGGTATATGAACGACAACCCCTGCCCGACCTGTCAGGGCGCCAGGCTGCGCCCCGAGGCTCTGGCAGTGACCGTAGACGATGTGAACATTGTGGAAGTGTCCGGCTGGCCGATTCAAAAGACCCTGGAGTGGATCAATCATCTCCGAGGAGAGAAATCCCCGCTGAACGAACGTCAGGGGATCATCGCTGACCGGGTGCTGCGCGAACTGGCTGAACGCTTGGGTTTCCTGGTGGATGTAGGTTTGGATTATTTGACATTAAGCCGGTCTGCCGGCACCCTTTCAGGGGGCGAAGCCCAGCGCATCCGCCTGGCGACCCAGATCGGATCCCATCTCATGGGGGTGCTGTATGTGCTGGATGAGCCCTCGATCGGGCTCCATCCTCGGGATAACAAGCGGCTGCTGCGCACGCTGGAAGGACTTCGCGACCTGGGCAACACGGTGATGGTGGTTGAGCATGACGCCGAAACGATCGAGACCGCTGATTGGATCCTCGATCTGGGTCCGGGTGCAGGCGAGCAGGGTGGCGAGGTGGTCGCAGCAGGCACGATCAAGGATATCCTGGTTCACCCTGATTCGCTGACCGGCGCATACCTGTCAGGCCGGCTCCAGGTCCCTGTACCTGAGCAGCGCCGCCAGGGCAACGGCCAAGCCCTGAAGATCCTGGGGGCCCGGGAGCACAACCTGAAAAACATCGATGTCACCATCCCTCTCGGGCGGCTGGTGTGCATCACCGGTGTCTCGGGATCCGGTAAATCCACCCTGATGATAGAGATCCTTTATAAAGCCCTGGCCCGGCAGCTGAACAAGGCCAAGAGCAAGCCAGGGGACCATGATGGCATCGAGGGTGTGGAGTACATCGACAAGGTCGTTAACATCGATCAATCTCCCATCGGACGGACTCCCCGTTCAAATCCGGGCACTTATACCAAGTTGTTTGACTACATCCGGGATCTGTTTGCCAATCTGCCGGAGAGCAAGATCCGCGGGTATGACAAGGGCCGATTTTCCTTCAACGTCAAAGGGGGGAGGTGTGAGGCCTGCCGGGGACATGGACAGCTGGAAATAGAAATGCAGTTTCTTCCGGACGTTTTTGTGCCCTGTGATGTCTGCCACGGAGCACGCTACAACCGGGAAACTCTCCAGGTTCGCTATAAGGGCGAATACAACATCGCCGATGTGCTGAATATGACCGTTGATCAAGCGGCTGAGGTATTCGAAGCCTTCCCGGCCATGATGAGCCGCATCAAAACCCTCCAGGATGTGGGATTGGGATATATCAGGATCGGCCAATCCTCCACAACCCTGTCCGGAGGGGAAGCCCAGCGTATCAAGCTCTCCCGTGAGCTGGCTAAAAAATCCACAGGATCCACCCTATATGTCCTGGATGAACCCTCGGTGGGTTTGCATGCTGCGGACGTGCATAAGCTGATCGAGGTCCTCCAGCGCCTGGTAGATGAAGGCAACACTGTGCTGATCATCGAACACAACCTGGATATCATCAAGGTAGCGGACTATATCATCGATCTGGGGCCGGAGGGGGGAGATGCCGGAGGCGAAGTGATCGCGGAGGGGCTGCCCGCTGAGATCTGCAGTTCCCCGGATTCCTATACCGGGAAATATCTCAAATCATATATCAAGGAAAATCATTCCTGAAATTGGACAGGAAGCGAGCTCCTTCGAAGGCCCCCTTTTCCATAGATCCTTTTCTCTACTTCTTCCGGGCAACGTATATATCCGCGTCCAGCATGACTCCATCCTGGATGAAGTGGTGAACGAAGTAGAGATTCCCCTCACTGTCCAGGGTTGGTTCAGCCGCAAACTGAGAAATGATCAGGATTGGCTCTTTCCAGCTCCCATTTTCCCGGTATGACACGTAAATTGCCGGAGATCCCTGGTAGGTTCTGGTGAACCACAGCGCCTGCCCGTCAGGGGTGACAAAAGGTCTGGTGTCATCTTCCGGGCTGTTGACTGCGGTGATATTGACCGGTTCCCCCCAGCTTCCATTTTCCAGCTGGCTGACCCAGATATCGTTCTTCCCCAGCGACCCGGGGCGAGAGCTGTGAAAATACAGCTCCTGACCATCGGCGGTGATATGCAGTTCTCCCACCTGGTAGTCAGGATCGAAATCCGCCTGCTGCCAATCTCCCCAGACACCGAAATCATAACTTGCCCTGAACCAGTGCAGCCCGGTGAGACCTTCCCTCGCTGTGCAGAACCAGAGCTGGTTCCCCACCAGCATGGGACATCCATCCAGTGCCAACCCGTCACTGAGAACGACGCGCTCAGGCTCGCTCCAGACCCCGGAAACCAATTTGCTCTGGTAGATTCCGGTCACGCTGTCAGTGAGCTGCTGTTCAGCGCTTTTTGAGACGTCAGGGGTGAAGAAAAAGAAGAATGTGTTTCCATCCGGCGTGATAAAAGGGGAATCCTCTCCACCGGAGGAGTTGATGGGTCCCGGCATGGGCTGGGGCTCCTCCCAGGCGGGATTGTGCAGGATGGGCGGGAATGAGTCCGTTTGGGGGTTCATCTTCACGGTGTCCGCAGGGATGCGGCTGTATCTGGATGGAAGAGAAGTGGCGGCTGTGATGGCCGGCTCGGTTTCCGCGCACCCCGCCAGGATTAAAAGGGAGGCACACAGGACCGCAAAGCATATTATCCTTTTCATCTTCCCTCCCTGGTTATTCTAGCTTCCTGAATTACCCTGGTCCTTGTCTATCCTGATCCGGACATCCACTGCTGCCGATCCCTGCCCTTCCTGGAACACCTGCAGAGGATTGATCTCTATTTCTGCCAGCTGGGGGAAGTCATCCGCCAGCTGTGCCAGCCGGATCAGGGATTCTTTCACCGCTTCAATGTCCGCCGGCTGGAGGTTCCGGTAGCCGGACAATTTCTGACCGGCCCAGGTTCCCTGCAGCATGGCGGTGATCTCGCGCTCGGTCAGGGGAGCCAATCCGAATGCCAGATCTTTGAGTCCTTCCACCTCGGTGCCGCCAGAGCCGAACATCACTACCGGCCCGAATTGGGGATCGCGCACAGCCCCGATGATCACTTCCTGTCCGGGAGGAACCATTTCCTGAACATACACTCCAGCCAGATCTGCCCCGGGCATAGCAGACTGAGCCTCCTTGATGACCCGCTGATATCCTCCCCGGACTGATTTCTCATCGGCCAGGTTCAACAGCACCCCCCCGACATCGGATTTATGGCTGATATCCGCTGAGGCTATTTTAAGGACTACCGGCAGTCCGATTTCTTCTGCCAGGGCGGCTGCTTGATCCTCATTCTGTGCAAGTCCCATGTGGGGGGAGGCAATTCCGTAAGCGGCCAGGATTTGGGAAACTTCCGGTGCGGGCAGGTTGCCTGTATTCTCATGCCGTTCGAGAATGGAGCGGACGATGTCCGGGTTGACATCCTCCCGGCGGATCGGTTCTTCCGCGGCGTGTTTCAGGAGATCCACACGCTGGACCAGAGCTGCCAGGGCTGCCGCGGCGCGCTCGGGAAAGCGGTATTCTGGTATGCGGGCAGCGCGCAGATGTTCAACTGCTTCCTGAATGAGCCGTTCACCCATCACAGATACCACAACTGGCTTTTCGGCCTGGTGAATGATCGGGATGAGCGCCTTGGCGACCGCTCCGGCGGTGTGCATGGGGGGCGTGGGGAAGATGACCATCACACTGTCCACTCCCGGGTCTTTCAGGAGCACCCGCAGGCAGGCGGCGAACTGATCGGGAGTGGCTGAGGCAAGCATGTCGATCGGGTTATGCAGGCTGGCCGCTGCCGGCAGGATTTCTGCCAGTTCGGCTGTTGTTTCAGCGCCCAGCGCTGCCATTTTCAGCCCCCGGGATTCCAGGGCGTCGGCAGCTGTGACGCCAGGACCGCCGGCGTTGGTCAGGACCGCCACCCGCTCCCCACCAGGAAGAGGGCACCAGGCCAGGGCTCTGGCCTGGTCAAACATTTCCTCACTTGTATCCGCGCGCAGCACTCCGGCTCTCCGGAAAGCCGCGTTGTAAGCGCTCTCTTCACCGGCCAGCGCCCCGGTGTGAGAGGCGGCGGCCCGGCGGCCGGATTCAAAGCGCCCTACCTTGAGGGCAATGATCGGTTTTGAGGCCACAACAGAGCGAGCCTGTTCGATGAATCTGCGGCCCGATCGGATGCCTTCCAGATAGAGAGCGATCACGTGAGTGTGTTCATCAGCTGCGACGGGAGCCAGCAGATCCGTTTCGGTCACATCAGCCTGGTTGCCCAGGCTGATCAGGCGGGAGATGCCGTATCCCTGGCCCCTGGCCCAGTCGATGGCTGCAGCGCAGATGGCCCCGGAATGGGATAAAAAGGCCACATCCCCGGGTGTTGGACCGGGTGGGGGCAGGAAGGTGGTATCCAGGGGAAGATGGGTGTCCAGCAGGCCGATGCAGTTAGGCCCGATCAACCGGATGCCTTCCTCCCTGGCTACCCGAAGGGTTTCCTGTTCCAGGGCAAGGCCCTCGGGCCCGATTTCCCGGAAGCCGCCGGAGCCGATGATCGCTGCCCGGATGCCTCTTTTACCGCATTCCCGCAGGGTCGGGATCACAAAATGGGCTGGGATGAGCACCGCGGCCAGATCCACCGGATCGGGCACATCCAGGATCGATTGATAGATTGGCTCACCCAGCAGCGTACCGCCTTTGATGTTTACAAAATGGACGGCACCTTTATAGCCGCTGCGGTGCAGGTTGGTCGCCAATCCATAACCAAGTTTGGTGGGATCCTGAGAAGCGCCGATGACGGCAATGCCTTTAGGATCGAAGAAAGGTTTGAGGGAATCTGTATCTGACATATCCCTGATTGTAACCGATTGAGTTCGTTTTCTAAGAGAGCAGAGCAGGATTATCCGGTGATGGTTTTACAGAAGACATCCACGATTTTAGGATCAAAATGGGATCCGCTGGACCTTCTTATTTCAGCGATGGCTTCTTCGTGGGTGTGGCTTTTACTGTAAATTCTTTCATCGCGGATGGCAATATAAGCGTCCACGACCGCCAGAATGCGAGCGCCCAGGGGAATCTCCTCGCCCTCCAGACCGTAGGGATAACCTGTGCCATCGTATTTTTCATGATGGGACCTGATGATGGGAGATACCGTTCTCAGGAACTTGATCGGAGCGACGATCTGGGCGCCGATGACTGGATGCTCTTTCATGAATTCCCACTCTTCCTTGGACAAGGGGCCTTTTTTGTTGAGGATCATGTCCGGAACGCCGATCTTGCCGATATCGTGCAGGATAGAAGCCCAGTGCAAGGCCTCAATTTGCTCTGATTCCAAATTCATCACCTCACCGATTTTAGTGGAGAGGTCGGCCATGCGCTGACTGTGGTCACCGGTATAGGTATCGCGGGCATCCACTGCGTTGGCCAGGGCGACGATGGTTTCCAGGAAATTCTCCTCGAGCTGTTCGTGCAGCAGGGCTCTCTGGATGGCGCTGGCCGCATAATCCGAGATCACATCGATCAGCCGGCGCGTGATATTTGAGAACGAATCCTGAAGGTTCTCGCCATTGTCTCCCAGTATCAGCAGACCGATGTATTCGTCAATGCCTTTAAGGGGGGAAAGGCAAACTGACAGGGTATCTTCAAAGAACACGGCAGCGCTTTCTTCCGGGTACAGATTGGGGTCATCCCTAGGGAAAATGGCTGCCTGATCTTCCTGGAGGACCCAGTTGTAGAAATGTTCAGCGACCAGGGGTTCTTTCTTACCAATTCTGTATGCCAGACTCGGCAGTGTGGAAGGAAAGATTGCCCTGCAGATATAGTCCCCATTCTCTTCCCGGGTGAGGATGCGCGCGTAGGAGACCTGAGTGCTGGTAACCGCGTGCTCGGCCACGGTGGCAGCCACCTCGTACAGGTTGTCAGTGGTGGCCAGCTGCCTGGCCATGTTGTACAGGGTGTCCATCTCCCGCAGTCGATTCTGCTCGGAAGTGAACAGGCGGGCGTTTTCAATGGCGACCGCGGTTTGGTTGGCAACCGCCGACAGGGTAATGATATCCTCCATGGTGTAGGCTTGTTCGGACTGCTTGGAGCCGACCAGTAATATCCCGACCAGCAATTCCTGGACTTTGATAGGGATGAACAGCTCCGCGTTGAGGTCCTCCAGATCCGCACGCTCGCTGCGCCACAGAGATCGGAACTGAGGATGCACCCCAATATCTTGGCTGGTGATGGGCTGGTCATGAGTGGAGAGCCACAGCACCACTGGGTGGTTCTGCCGGAACTCAACCAGCTGATATGAGTTTTGATAGCCAACCTGAGTGATCAGCTGGAAGCGGTTGTTTTTTTCATCCCTGAGGAAAATAGCAGCGGTAGGAATGTGCAGGGTGGCACTGACCTCTGCCAGAACGGTCTTGGTAACCTCATTTAGGTCGAGTATGGTAGCCACGTTGCCGGAGAGGGTTTGCAGCATTTTGGCGGCATCATATTTGTCTCTGAAGAAAAAACGGTCAATCATATTCTGAGCCCGTACGCGAAAAGGATCAGCCAGCAGAGCAGAGAGTATTGCCACAACCAGGGATAACAAGAAAATTTCCACCCCTGAGAATTGTTTGAACAAGTTAAGCGCCAAGTTGATTATCAGGAAATAGGTTGCACCAATGACCATCGTAGGGATAGAGTAAATCAACCCTTGTCGGATCACTACCCGGATATCAAGGAGCTGGTAGCGTAGAATTGCATAAGCAATGATCAGTGCAGAAATCCCATTAACTGCAATATCCACTGGGTATCTGCCATATGGGGTGAAGTTTATTGGTGAGACCAGGACGATTAATGAAAGAGCAATAATAAGATATAACAGGCGGTTTCTCTGGATGGCATCTTTTGTTTGTTGGTAGTTCTTAGTAAGCCGGAAGATGCTGTAAATCAACAGTAGGTAGCTTGGTCCAATGAGGAAATACATCAAAATACCAAAGGTATAGACTACCTCACTGTTTATTACATATGCTTCAGGGATTGCCAGATTGGTAAATAGAGTGAGGGATGCGCTGATAATCCCGTAGAATATGACGTAGCGGGAAAGGATGGTTTTAGTATCTACAATAGTTTCAATAAGATAGTAGGTGCTAACCATCACCGTCATTGCGCTGGCGGAAAGCAATCGCATCCAGATGGTAGCGCGGGCGGTATCCACGAGGACCAGTAAAGCGCTCAAAGACCACAGGGTCATAGTCAGCAGGAACCATCTGAACCTGCGGCGGGATTCTGTTTGCGGCCTAGCGATAACAATCAGAACCAGCAGGGTCGCATACAGGAAAAAGGTTATGAGCGGTACGACAGTACTTATATTCCAGAGCATGTTAATCGGATTTGAATTTTCTGTCCTTTATTAAGATACCCAACTGCTCCTTGGAGGGGTTCATGTGGGGCGGTTTAGTATGCGCCAGATCAGCTCCTTGACTCCGCATGTATTCCATGTAAGCTTGAAAAGCCCCAGGGTTAAGGATGTTCAGCTTCAGGGGATCGTAATTAAGCATTTCCTCAATGCTTTTCATGTCATCATTGATTTTATATAGGGTATCTTTCACTTTCTGGCGAATCTCCTCTTCTCCTAGGTCATTTTCCGGGCCAACTTCAACAAAGAGGTGCAGGTAGGAACGATTGTCAACAACCTCTTTGCGGGCAATCCACTCGTTATATTCAACCCCAGATTCCTCCATGGCAAACCAGATATCTTTTTCAGTCAGGAATGCAAAATTGGCAAGATTGATCATATCAGAGGTGCGGGAATAGTAACGTACCTGCGGCAGGTTGACGTTGATTTCTGGATCGCTGGTGGAGATGACCTCAAACATATCTCCCACTCGATAGCGGATGAAAATACCTCCATGGAAATTTGAAAAAACCAGTTCGTAGACACCAGGTTCCAGTTCATCATAAAGTACGGTTTTTGGCTTATAATCAGGGTTTTCACGTTCCTTTTGGAGCTCGGCTTCAGGTATAAATTCCAAGAAATCATTTTCGGCAAAGAAGGTCATGCCATTCAGGTTCCAGGCTTGGCAGGCTAACAAAGAGCCCTCGGTGCAGGCATACCCTTCAAGAGGGTCGCGTCCCCAGTATTCCTTGATTAAGCTGCTGTATACAGAAGAATCAGCTCCTCCTGTCATAATGCCTTTGACTTTCCAGATGTCTTTAGGTAGTAAGGCTCTACCCTGGAGTTTTGATTTGATAAAGCCAATCCCCATTCTGATGATAAAACGGGGATCCAGCATGTCTTTGGATAGTTTTACGCCTGTCCCACCTTCCTCAAGCTGCTGACCGATGCGCACTAACACACTGGAGATGCCATAGAAATAATCCAATCCTTTTACCATGGCCTGTTTAAAGCCGGCTTGAACCCTTTCCGCATAGCCCATCTTCTCGCCTTCGTCCAGGGGAGGTAAAAAGCGTACGGCTGCATGATTATCGGTTGCCCGGGTCACTAGAGCGGAGAAATAGGGCGGAGGAGCCGTGGTGAGCAGGACAGTGTCATTGTTTTCCAGGTTGATATCTCCCCGTCGATTTACTGAGGACATTATCATCGCAGCGACTACAACTTCTGCCAGGCGGTCATACATTTCCTGGGTGTAGGGCACCCATTTGAATTTGTATTCCCCGGTCCGTCCAGAAGTATGGCACCAGGTCTTGGGCTGCCGGGGGAGGACATCCTCGCGCTGGACATCCAGGTAGCCCAGGTAATCCTTGTAAGTGGTCAGGGGCACGATCTCCCGGAATTCCTCCACGCTGGTGGGGATCACATCGCCCATCAACATACGCCCCAACATGCTCTTACCCAGCAGGTCGATCTGTTCCAGCAGTAATCTTTCCTGGATTTCCATGAATTCGTCGATGCTCAGATCCAGGAATCCGCAGTATTTGGTCCAGATCTCCTCCTTACGGCCCTGTTTGATGAGTGTCTCTAAACTAGTCATGATCTTTTCTCCCGATAGATTAATACGATGACTGGATATGGAGTGGTTCAGGAACCCAGGTATATTTAGATTTCAGCTTTTTCACGCTTATTTGATTAAACCCCGCCTGTGCCAAATCGTTCTTCCAGCCTAACGGAGTGCGCAGGTTTCTGACTGCGGCAGCTTCGGCCCAGGCGCGGGTAGGATTCTCTTTGATGAGGAAGTATCCGAACGCGATCACTCTGGCCAACCCCTGGAAAATCCTGGTTTCCCAGATCGGGGAGGTGCCCACATCGATGATGGATAGCAGCCCGCCAGGTTTCAAGACCCGCTTCATTTCAGAAAGCATCAAGGGGATGTTCATATGATGGGAGGCCAGCCCGGAAACCACGACGTCAAAACTGTTCCCGGCCAGGGGCAGGACCATGGCGTCCCCGCAGACCAGGCGAATTGCGTTCTGTTTGTCCAAAGCGCGGATCTTGTGCTGGCCATGCCTCAGCATGGACTCGGTGATGTCCAGGCCGGTTATCTGTATGCCGGGGATATTCTGTTCCAGTAATTCGCGGGGAATGACCGATGTGCCGGTGGCGATGTCAAGAATCTTCTGGTCGGGCTGGATCCTGGTGTGCCGGACCAATTCTTGCAGGAAGCTCCGGTAGCTCCAGCCCCAGAACAACCTCAATTCGCCATCCACAACCTCTTCATAGTGGGACGACATCTCCTTAAAAGCATCCTGGATGGCTTGTTTTTCTTTCATGCTCGGCTGCGGCATCGCCCCTTGATGTATTTCTGGTAGCACAGCAGTTGACCCGAATTATACACCTGATCAGAATGTCGGGATTTCCAGCTGTTCCTAAATATAGAATCTGTCCTTGTCAACTTCCTCCCGCAGAATCCTCAGCTCTTCAGCGCTGGGAGGAGGGTTTTCTCCAATCTCATCGGCCAGCAGCAGCTCAAACCCGGTGTTCTCCAGCACCTGGTCTACCTCCGTGCCTGGCTGCAGAGCCAGCAGTTTCATGCGTTTGCTGACCTTGTCATAGCCCAGGATCCCCAGGGTGGTTACTACCCGGTAAGGGCCTGTGCCGGGAGGGAGCCCTGCCCTCTCCCGCGCCCCCGGTCCGTCCAGATACCCCGGGGTGGTGATGAAATCAACTTTTTCCACGAAGCGCAGACGGTCGTGTTTCATGATGGCGATCGTGCGCCAGCAGTGAGACCCCACATCATTGCCTCCCCCGCTGCCCGGCAGGCGGACTTTAGGGTGATCGTGGTCGCCGATAACAGTTGAGTTCAGGTTGCCGTAGGGGTCGATCTGGGCTCCACCTAAAAAGCCGTAATCGACAAAACCGCGCTGGGCGGTTTCCACGATGTCCGTTATCCCTGAAGCGGCCAGGGCTTTGTGGAAGGACCTCCGCTCGCCAACAGCCAGCGGCAGTTCTTCCAAAATGGCGCCTGTTCCTCCAAACTCAAAGATGCTTATCAGATTAGGAGCGTGCATCTTTTGTGCCAAAGCGCCGGCCAGCATGGGAATTCCTGTGCCGATGAATACGGTCGAGTTGTCTTCCATCAGCCGGGAGGCGCTGCAGATCATCAGCTCGTTGGGATTATAGTCAGTTCCTGCCATCTCAACCCTCCGGGACCATGTCCCTAAGTTCCGTCAGCCGTTTTTCCCCGATCAGCTGCAGGTATTCCTGGTGGTCTTTTAAGTCGTAGATATATTTTTGCAGATAAGCTTGAGTGGTTTCTGGATCGCGGGAAGCCTCTACCCAGGCTTTGATCTGGGGTTCGTCCCGCTCATAGACGTAACACATCTCTCCAGGGTGGGATCCAAAAGGAGCTTCCACCACGGCATCTACCAGGTAGTAGGGGATGATCGTTCTGTCAGGATGTTTGCGGATCTCTTCTGTGGGCACGATTTCCTCTGTGCTGATCAGCAGGTTCTTGGAAGCCCGGGCCATCTCAATAGCGAATCCGCTGATGCCGTCAATCTGGGCGTTGCCGTATTTATCGGCCCGGTGCACATGGATCAGACCGACATCCAGGATCAAAGCAGGCAGCAGGGCGATCGGCCCGCCGCCGAAAGGATCCTCAATGACCTTGGCGGCGCTGTAAGCCAGAGTGTCGGTTCCCAGCATGGAGCGGGTCGGTATGAAAGGAACTCCCATGGCAGCCGCCTTGAAACGCCAGGCAATGGCCGCGTTGCTCCACTCCACACAGTGCTCCACCCGCCCGCTTTCCACTTCGCGGCGCAAGCAGTTTGATATTCCGTACACTTCCATTCCAATGTAGGTGTGGTCCAGGTCTTTGACCAGACCAGCCCCGAGCAGCAGGTCCAGCTCATATACCCCCTGACCGGCCACGCGGAGATCTTTTTTCCCCTGGCGGACGATCTCATTGATTAAAGATTGGGGGCAGCGAACTGTTCCATACAGCTCTGTGCCGATGTAATCCCCATCGTGGACAAACCGGCTGATCGCTTCCGCCTCGCTCAGGCGTTTGTCAATCAGCCCGCGGGGCTTGTTCCTGTTATGTTCCCGAAAGCCGTCAAGGTCCGGAGGTTGGAGCAATGGACCCTTTCCGGATTGGATTACAGTCATAGTTGCCTCCCGCAGTTAGCGACGCTGGCCTGGAGGGTATCCGCAGACCAGCTTGCTTGGTAAAGATCGGGATTGACCGAACAATCCCAGAAGTGCTAATTCCAGCTCAGCCTATCGGGCAGGCTGGGTATTCTCCGGAGACAGTAAGCCCGCTATTTGTGCAGATTTGGTGCTGCCAGGAAAGACAGCCCGTTTTCCGTCAAGGCCCGGGCGGTTTCATTCAAGGTCAGGAACTTGTCCATGAAGTTGCCTGTCAGGTGATCCCAGTCCCCAGAGGCGATGATCTCTGCTTTATCGCGGAAGTAATCCAGGATATCGGACGGGTGCTCCCGGGTTTGATCTATTTCCGGATCGCCGCCCTCGTGTTTGGCTGAGATATTGGCCACATGATCAGCGATCTCGACCAGTTCGTCTCTTCTGTTATAGGGTTGGATCACGATGCTTTTGTAGGTTTCCGTGATGTGATGCTCAAAGCGGATGATGTCTTCAAAGCCCAGGCTCTTGCGGAACTGGGCGGTCAGTTCCATGGTCCGATTGTCAACCGAGTTGCTCCAGTTGAATCCGATCAGGGGAGTGGTGCCGTCGTCACGGGTAAATAACTTGGCTCCCAGCAGGGTCCACAAAGCCGCGTAGGGATTATCGTTTCCCATGTAAACCGAGATCTTGAACTCGTTATCCACCCCCAGCCGGTGCAGCATATAGCCCAGCAGCACTGTGCCCGGGTTGATGTTCAGGACCTGGCGGATGCCGTAATTGGTGTAGTAATACAGGAACTCATCCAGCCAATCCAGAGCGTGCTGGTTGGGCTGGCCAACGCCTCCAAAGTAGCCGGTGATGGTTGCCGGCCCTCCCAGATGGATGTTAGAGCCATCGGTGCCTTTGGTATCCAGGGTTTCCACGTAGCTGGAGCCCAGGATCTGCATGGCGGCCGCGAAGGCAGGCAGGTCGCCATCCTCTTCCTGTTCCTTCATTTTCCGGACCCGGATGAACCTGCCGGGCATCAGCAGGCCTTTTTCAATAGCCCTTTCAGCGATCATCCGCACCCAGGGGAAGTACTGGCAGGCGCTGATTTCCAGCGTCACGGCAAAATCATCCGCAAAGGCCATGCCCTTGACCTTATCCCCCAGGATCTTCCTGCGGTAGTCAGCTACGCTGATAAAGGCCCCCTGGTCCCTTTGCTTTTCCAGCCATTCCAGATCGTCCAGGTATTCCGGTTTGGTTTGCTCTACCTTTTTCAGAAGATTTTCCTTCTGGCGGGCCTGAATGGCCTTGGCGTTGATCTCTTCTGGCGTGCCGTACTTCTTGACCACCTCCAGAAAGTCATTGATGATCTGCAGATCGGGGTCGAGCAGGACGGCGTTGATCTCGGCGATCTTTTCGGGGCCTATTTCTAATCTTGAGCGCAGATCTGTCATGGGTAGTCTCCTGTATGTTTTTGCAAATAAGTAAGTTGTAAATCGTAAGTTGTAAGCCGTGTCAGTTGTTTTGTTATACCTGCCTGTCAGTGTAAACAATCTGTGTTGCAAAACAAGTCGGCTTTCTTAATCATGCCTCCCAGCAATCTGTTGATATCAAAGCATTGTTTTTTTAACTTATTTCTGGAACTAATGGAAATGTACTGACAGTTATAAGCAATATCAATCCAGTGTTCTGTTTCGTTTATCTCCGCTTCAGCGTCGGTTAATTTTGAGGTGAAATGTTTTATATATGCTCGTTTGCCCCAAGCCTCCGCAATTTGCGCCCCAATGGAACGGGATGACCTTCTTATTTGACTTGTTAGGGAATATCTCTCCTCTCTTGGAAATGACAATGATATTGTGAAAGTATCCTCAGCCAGCTCCATGGCTTTTTTTTTATACACAAGCAAATCCTGAAAATTGCTCGCATATGGTAATTTCTCTCTCATTCCAGTGCCCCCCTGATTGTGCGCTGTTGGTGATCTGCTTACAGCTTACTGCTTACTACATATACTACTTGCTATTTCACTGAAAATACAAGAGCTAAAGGCTACAGCATCCCCATCAGTTCGTCGTACTCGTCATCCTTCATGGTGAACCAGTTCTCTTTCTGGGGGAAGGTCTTGTCCTTGACCTCTTGGTTGTACTGGATGAGGCCATTTTGCAGGACTTCGCCGGCGTTGCCGTAGACCTTGGCCATTTTGGGGGTGAACTTGGGGTAAAGGCCGAACATGTCGTGGAAGATCAGCAGCTGGCCGTGTGCATCCGGCCCGGACCCCAGGCTCATGATCAAGCATTCTTCTGCCCTTTCGGTGATGATCTTTGTGACCCGATCCGGCACCATTTCCAGCAGGATGCAGAATGCGCCGGCCTCTTCGAGCGCTTTGGCGTCGTCGATGATCTCCTTGGCCTGAGCTGCCCCGCGCCCCTGGACCCGGAAACCGCCCAGGGCGGCCACGCTCTGAGGAGTGAGTCCCAGGTGACCGATGGCGGGGATCCCGGCAGAGACGATAGCGTGCATCCGGTCCACCATGGACTGGCCGCCTTCCAGCTTGATAGCGTCGCAGCCGGCTTCTGCCATAAAGCGGCCGGCGTTCAGAACAGCCGATTCGGAGCTGGCCTGGTAGGACATGTAGGGCATATCCCCTACCAAAAAAGCCGTCGGGGCTCCCCGACGGACAGCCTGGGTGTGGCGGATCATGTCATTCATGGTCACCGGCAGGGTACCGTCATAGCCCAGCATGGTCATACCCAGACTGTCTCCTACCAGCAGCATATCGATTCCCGCCTGTTCCTGGAAATAGGCTGTCGGATAATCATAGCTGGTCAACCAGGAGATAGGTTCTCCCTTGGCGGCCTTGTCGAACAGGGTGCGGATGGTCACTTTTTTTCTGTCTGTCATGGAAAACACTCCTGGAAATATAAGGGATAAGAACCCGGTCGGGTCAGACCCTGATCCGATTCGGGAGAAAAATTTAAGGCCGGGAAAATCTGCCCCTTCTGTGGTCATTCCAGCGCAGTGCCTCGCGGGCCCTGTGTAAGCAATTTCCCGGCAGGATATATCTAATTGTAAGTCAAATAAGCTCCTCTAGCAACTTGACTGCACCCCGCCGGACTGTCAAATTGAGGTGTGATTTCCAGGGAATTGCGACCGGCAGCGGTAAATTCTGATAATATATTTGATATTCATCTATCAACAGCAATATGGTGATGAAAATAACTTGCTAAGGGGTTGTTTTTTCATGATAATGTTTTAGTGTGTTGGAATAGGCCAGCAGTAGTTTTCCACCCGAATTTACAATCGAAAACGTTGGTTGACCTCATTATTTATTAAGGGAGTTGTATATGACCGCGAAAATCATAGATGGGCGGGCTGTTGCCCAGGAAATCCGCGACGCAGTAGCCGCTGATGTGGCAGCCATGGTTGCTGAAGGGAAAAATCCGCCAGGATTGGCGACCGTGCTGGTAGGAGAAAACCCGGCATCCCAGGTTTATGTCAACATGAAGCATAAGGCCTGCGAAAAAGCTGGTATAAAATCCATTGGCCATGTGCTTCCAGCCACTGCGACCCAGGAAGAAGTTGAGGAGCTGGTTAAGCAGCTTAACGAGGATCCAAATGTGCACGGCATTCTGGTCCAGCTGCCCCTGCCCGATGGGTTGGATGACGAAAGCGTCCTGCGGACCATCAGCATTGAAAAGGACGTCGACGGCTTCCATCCCCTCAATATCGGCCGTCTGGCCCAGAAGGGACGGGAGCCCATGTTCGTCCCTGCTACCCCGGATGGGGTGCTCTACCTGCTGAAGCATTCCGGTGTGGAGCTCGAAGGAGCAGACGCTGTGGTGCTGGGTCGCTCCTTTATCGTGGGAATGCCGGCCGCGCTGCTGCTGGTAAGGGAAAACGCCACGGTCACGATCTGCCATTCCCGCACGAAAAACCTGAAGGAGAAGTGTGCCGAAGCGGATATCCTGATCGCCGCTGTTGGCCGGCCCGAGATGGTCAAAGGAGACTGGATCAAGCCCGGCGCGGCGGTCATCGATGTGGGCACCAACCGCGTAGACGATGACAGCGTGGAGAGAGGCTACCGCCTGACCGGCGATGTTGATTTCAAAGAGGCTCTGGAAGTGGCAGGCTACATTACCCCCGTACCTGGAGGTGTGGGGCCGATGACCATCGCCATGCTGCTTCGCAATACGGTCCGGGCCGCCAAGTTAGCCTATAATAAATGATCTGGGATTTTATTGTCGTTTAGAAGAAAAGGAGTGGAATGATGACCTTTGAGAAGAAAGCCGTAAAACCATCCCCGCTGGAACTGCTCTCCCCGGTTCCGTCGGACATCGATATCGCTCATGCGGCCAATATTAAACCGATCAAGGAGCTCGCTCATGAGATTGGTTTGCAGGAAGATGAGCTGGAGTTGTTCGGTAAGTTCAAGGCCAAGGTCAAGCTGGAGGTCCTGGACCGCCTGAAGGATGTTCCAGACGGTAAATACATCGATGTGACTGCCATCACGCCAACTCCTTTGGGTGAGGGCAAAACCACCACCACGGTGGGATTAAGCCAGGCCATGGGCGCCCATCTTGGCAAGAGCGTCTTTACCTGCATCCGCCAGCCCAGCCAGGGACCAACCTTCGGCATCAAGGGTGGCGCGGCAGGAGGTGGATACAGCCAGATCATTCCCATGGAGGATTTCAACCTCCACCTGACCGGAGATATCCATGCCATCACGGCTGCTAACAACCTGGTAGCGGCAGCCATTGATACCCGCATGTACCATGAGAGCCGCCAGACAGACGAAGCCCTCTTCAACCGCCTGTGCCCGACCGATAAGGAAGGCAAACGGGAATTTTCCCCGATCATGTTCCGCCGCCTGAAGAAGCTGGGTATCGATAAAACAGATCCCGATGACCTGACCCCTGAAGAGGTCAGTAAGTTCGTTCGCTTGGATATAGACCCCGATTCCATCACCTGGCGCCGGGTAGTGGATACTAATGACCGTATGCTGCGGGGGATCGAAATTGGAATGGGTCCCAAGGAAAATGGATTCACCCGACAAACGGGATTTGACATCACTGTTGCCAGTGAGATCATGGCCATCCTGGCTCTGACCACCAGTCTGGCAGATATGCGGGAGCGTTTAGGTCGTGTGGTAGTTGCCACCAATAAAGCCGGTGAACCCATTACCATGGATGACCTGGGCGTATCCGGCGCTGCAACCGTGCTGATGAAAGACGCCATCAAGCCTAACCTGATGCAAACTTTGGAAGGTACGCCCGCATTTGTGCATGCCGGGCCTTTTGCCAATATCGCCCACGGCAACAGCTCGATCCTGGCTGATAAGATCGCTCTTAAACTGGCGGATTACGTGTTGACGGAATCTGGATTTGGCGCCGATGTCGGTATGGAGAAGTTCTTTGACATCAAGTGCCGCTATTCAGGACTTATACCCGACGCAGTGGTGCTGGTTGCCACGGTGCGGGCTCTGAAGATGCACGGCGGCGGGCCCAAGGTCACGGCTGGAACACCTCTTGATCCGGCCTATACTACGGAGAACCTGGAGCTGCTCAGGAAAGGCATTGCCAACCTCGAAGCCCACATCGAAAACGCTTTGAAGTTTGGAATTCCGACTGTAGTGGCCGTTAACAGTTTTAAGGATGATACAGAGGCAGAAGTCCAGATGGTGCGGGAGGCTGCTATCAAAGCCGGGGCCTTTAATGCTGTGGTCACCCGCCACTGGATGGAGGGCGGTCAGGGCGCAGTTGATCTCGCCAAGGCAGTTGTGGAAGCCTGCGAACAGCCCAGCGATTTCAAATTCCTTTATCCATTGAAAGGCACTTCCATCAAGGAAAAGATCGAGATCATCTGCAAGCAGATTTATGGAGCAGATGGGGTAACCTATGAACCGCTGGCTGAGAAAAAGGTTGAACTATATACCAAATTGGGTTTTGACGAACTGCCCCTCTGCATGGCCAAAACCCATCTGAGCCTGAGCCATGACGGCACACTTAAAGGTCGGCCGACAGGATTCACTGTCCCCATCCGGGATATCCGCGCCTCGGTAGGGGCAGGATTCCTCTTCCCGCTGCTGGGCACCATGAGCACCATGCCAGGGCTGCCAACCCGGCCAGTTTTCTATGATATCGACCTTGATGTGGAGACTGGAAATGTGCTCGGGCTTTCGTAAATCAAATCCCGTAAGGAGTTGGTTTAATGCCTGAAGTAAACTCCGGGGCAGACTGCCCGGCAAAGGCGTCTGCCCTGGAGGTGATTTAGTGGTTGTTTTTAAGAGCTGAAAGGTTGCGATGGTAAATCGCGGAACAGAGACCACCCGATGGTGGGAATTCCATCATGACTGGCGGGAAGGCGGGGGAGAAGTCATTGAGGAAATGACCCTCACTATTTACGTTAATGGTGGAGAGTTTGTCTCTATCATGGGCACGCCGCTGAACCAGGATTGGTTGGCGGTTGGTTTCTTAAGGAACGAGGGCATAATCACCGGTCTAGATGAGATCAGCGATCTGAAAATTTCCGGCGATGGCTGCTGCATTGATGTCTGGCTGAAGAAGGATGTGGAGCTGCCTGACAAAATGATCATCACCTCCGGCTGCGGCAGCGGAGCAGCCCGCGAAGATCGCGACGAAGTCATTGAACCGTTTCCGATTCTTGAGCAAGCGACCCCCACGGTGTTGTTGGATGCCTTTACTGAGCTGCAGACCAAGGACAGCCTCTACGCCCGGGCCAGAGGCGTGCATGCTGCCGGACTGCTGGAAATTGATAGCGGCACGATCCTGCAGGTCGCGGAGGATATCGGCCGCCACAACGCCATCGACAAACTCCAGGGAGCCTGTATGTTTGGGGACATCACTACCCGGGGAAGAGCGCTGTTGACCACCGGCAGGATCTCCTCGGAAATGCTCCGCAAAGGCGCGGCCATGGGATGCCCGATCATCGCTTCCCGAACGTCCCCGACCACAGCGGCGGTGGATCTGGCCCGCATCTGGCAAATCACCCTGGTTGGTTACGCCCGACAGGGAAAACTCCGGGCTTATTCTTCCCCGGAGAGGTTGGGCTTCATGCGAAGTGATCGATCGTGAATGAGGTTGAATATAGGTCTATAAGAGCAGGCAAGGATACTTAATTATGAGTGGCAATGATATCGATGTGGCTTTGATTGATCCCATACTCCAGGAGTTCAAAGAACAGAAAGGTGCAGTTATCCCCATCTTGCAGCGCACCCAGGATATCTATGGCTACCTGCCTGAGGATGCCATGCAGGAAATTTCCAAAAAGAGCGGCATCTCCATCAGCCAGCTATATGGTGTGGCGACCTTTTACGCTCAGTTCAATCTTGAGCCGCGGGGCCGCCATTTGATCCAGATCTGTGATGGAACTGCCTGTCATGTCCGGGGTGCGCCGAAACTTGTGGAGGCGGTCGAGGGTCAGTACAACCTGGAAGCTGGCGGAAGCGATCCTGATTTCCAGTACACCCTGGAAATCGTTTACTGCCTGGGTTCCTGCGGCCTGGCCCCCATTGCACTGGTTGATGGGCAGGTATACGGCAACACCACGCCGGACTCTCTGGTGGAGAATATCAAAGAGCTGGATTGACGGTACTACGAGGAGAATACCCAATGCCGGTGTTAAAAAACCTGACCGAATTGAAAGAGCTGCGTGAAAAAGCCCGGGCCCAGAAGGCTGACAGGGAAAACAACAAGCTTACCATCATCCTGGGAATGGGCACCTGCGGGATCGCCGCCGGAGCGAACGAGGTTGCAGCAGCAGTCCGGGAGGAATTGGACAAACGCAATATCGAAGCGGAAATCGTCAACGTGGGCTGCATTGGCATGTGCCACAATGAGCCTTTGCTGGACATCCAGGAGCCCGGAGGCCCCCGGGTCACCTATACTAAAGTCAAGCCGGCCATGGTGGGCAAGATCATTGAAAAGCATCTGGTGAAAGGAGAGCTTAGCAAACGCTGGATTTTCGGCCAGCTGCCGGGTGAAAACGGCCAGACGATCGAGGGATTGAAGACATATGATGAACTTCCCTTTTACAGCAAACAGATCCGCATTGCTCTCCGCAACTGCGGGATCATCGACCCCGAGAGCATTGAGGAGTACCTTGCTTCCGGAGGCTACGGAGGTCTGGAAAAAGCGCTTTTCCAGATGAGCCCTGATGAGGTGATCGAAGAGATCAAAGATTCCGGTCTGCGGGGCCGGGGCGGCGCCGGGTTCCTGACCGGATTGAAATGGGAGTTCTGCCGGAAAGCTAAAGACTATCCCAAATACGTCATCTGCAACGCGGATGAAGGCGACCCGGGCGCTTTTATGGATCGTTCGGTCCTGGAAGGCGATCCCCATGCCCTGCTGGAGGGGATGATCATTGCCGGATATGCCATTGGCGCACCAGAGGGTTATATATATTGCCGGGCTGAATATCCGCTGGCCATCGTGCGCCTGAAAAAAGCCATCCAGCAGGCATATGACCTGGGTTTCCTGGGGGAGAATATCCTTGGTTCTGGTTATTCATTTGATCTGAAGATCAAGGAGGGTGCCGGTGCTTTCGTGTGCGGGGAAGAGACAGCGTTGATTGCCTCCATTGAGGGCAAGCGGGGTGAACCCAGGCCCCGCCCGCCCTATCCGGCTGCATCTGGTTTGTGGGGGAAACCCACCAACGTCAATAATGTCAAATCCTATGCAATCGCCAGCCAGATCATGGTCAGGGGAGCTGATTGGTTCAGTAAGATCGGCACTAAAAAGTCTCCCGGTACAGCGGTCTTCGCCCTGACGGGGAAGATCAAGAACACCGGCCTGGTCGAAGTTCCTATGGGGATTTCCCTGCGGGAAATCATCTACGACCTCGGTGGCGGTATCATTAATAATAAAAGATTCAAAGCCGTCCAGACCGGCGGACCCCTGGGTGGATGTTTGCCAGAAGATGCGCTCGATACGGCGGTGGACTTTGACTCGCTCACCGCAGCCGGGGCGACCATGGGCTCGGGGGGCATGATCGTGGTCGATCAGGATACCTGCATGGTGGAATTTGCCCGCTACTTCCTGACCTTCGCTTCGGCAGAGTCCTGCGGCAAATGCGTTCCCTGCCGGATCGGCGGACAGCGCCTCCTGGAAGTGCTCACCCGCATCACCAGGGGTGAAGGCAGTTTAGAGGACCTGGACGAGATCGAGAGAATCTCCAAATACATGAGGGAGGGATCCCTGTGCGCTCTCGGACAGCTCACTCCCGGCCCGGTGATGGCTTCCCTGCGGTTTTTCCGCGAGGAGTATGAAGCCCATGTAACGGAAAAGTTCTGTCCGGCTGGCGTTTGTGCTGGTATGTATGCCTATGAGATTGATGCCGATCCCTGCACCGGATGTGGGTTGTGTGCCAAAGCCTGTCCGACTAATGCCATTACTGGGGAGAAGAAAGAACCCCATGCCATTGATCAACTGCAGTGCATCCAATGTGGGGCCTGTTATGAGGTCTGCAATTTTGGAGCTGTGCTGGTGAAGAGAAAACATGAGCTGCCGGTGGCAGAGGTCAATAAATAAGAAGGAGAAATCCATACTATGGGAAAGGTAAATTTCATCCTCGATGGAAAAGAAATCCAGGCGGAAAAGGGCGATACCATCCTGCAGGCTGCTCGCCGGCTTGGCATCTATATACCTGTCTTGTGCGATCATCCTGCCCTGCCCCCGGAAGGCGCCTGCCGCATCTGCCTGGTAGAGATTGAAGGACAGCGGGCGCTGCATCCCTCATGCACATATCCGGTTTCAGAGGGCATGGTTGTGGAGACCAATACCGAACGCATCCGGGCGGCCCGCAAATTCAACCTGGAACTGCTGGTCTCTGACCATCCCCTGGATTGTATGACCTGTGATGCGACCGGCGACTGTTTGCTGCAGGACCTGGCCTATGAATACGACGTTACCGAAGACCGCTTCGAGGGAACCAAACATCACTACTCTGTGAACGATCCCAACCCCTTCATCCAGGTGGACCGCAACAAATGCATTCTCTGCCGGCGCTGCGTCCGGGCCTGCCGGGAAGTCAACGGTGTGGAAGCAATCAGTGTCTTCTACCGGGGATTCTCCGCTTATATTGGCTTTGGGGCCGACAGCTCGATGGATGACAGCCCCTGTGAATTCTGCGGGAGCTGCGTGGAGGTCTGCCCGACAGGCGCTTTGTGGCCCAAGCAGTCCCTCGGACAGGGTCGGCCCTGGCAGGTGGAGAAGGTGCGGACTACCTGCCCCTACTGCGGCGTTGGCTGCCAGCTGATCCTGGAAGTGAAAGACAACAAGATCGTCAAGGTGGATTCAGCCTGGGAGGGACCCTCCAACCACGGCTGGACCTGCGTCAAAGGGCGGTTTGGATATGATTTCACCAGCCACGCTGACCGTCTGTCCCATCCCAGGGTCCGAAAGTATCTTCTGGATGGTAAGAAAAAACCAACCGCCAGCAAACGCGACCCGGAGAAGGAAGCCAATCCCTGGCAGTGGGTGGAAGTCGATTGGGAAACAGCCCTGGGAATTGCTGCTGACAGGATGCGTCAGATACGAGATGATCACGGCCCGGGCAGCATCGGGTTCTTGACCTCGGCGAAATGCCTGAATGAAGAGAACTACTTGATGAACAAGCTGGCCAGGCAGGTGATTGGAACCAACAGCATAGATCACTGCGCCAGGCTTTGACACTCCTCTACTGTGGCCGGTCTGGCCACCGCGTTTGGTTCAGGAGCAATGACAAATTCAATTGATGATATCGCTGATTTTGCCCAGGCGTTCTTCGTGATTGGTACCAATACCACCGAGAACCACCCTGTGATCGGGATGCGCATCCGTCAGGCAGTTCGCCAGCGGGGAGCAAAGCTGATCGTGGCTGATCCCCGCAAGATCGACCTGACGGATTTTGCGACCCTGCATCTGCGACATAAATCAGGCACGGACATAGCCCTGATCAATGGGTTAATGCATATCATCCTGGCCAATGGTTGGGAAGACAAAGATTTCATTAAGGAGCGGACGGAGGGCTTTGAGGAGTTCAAGGCCGTGGTTGAAGAATATCCACCGGAGAGAGTAGCGGAGATCACCGGTGTGGCGGTGGAGCAGCTCCAACAAGCAGCCGAGATTCTGGCACAGGAGAAACCAGCAGCTGTCTTGTGGGCGATGGGGATCACCCAGCATACAACCGGAGTTGCCAATGTGCTGAGCCTGGCAAATCTGCAGATGCTGCTGGGGAATATGGGAGTTCCTGGCGGGGGGGCGAATCCCCTCCGGGGACAGAATAATGTTCAGGGGGCTTGCGACCTGGGTGGCCTGCCCAATGTATACCCGGGATACCAAAAGGTTACCAATCCGGAATTCCAGGGTAAATTCGCACAAGCGTGGGGCCTGCCTGAAGACCAGCTTTCTCTGGATGTGGGATTAACCGCAACGGAAATGATGCCATTGGCAGCGGAAGGAAAGCTGAAGGCAATCCATATCCTGGGCGAGGATCCTTTGATGAGTGAGCCGGATACGAACCATATCCGCAAGGCTATGGAAACCATCGAGCTGGTGATCCTGCAGGAAATCTTCCCTTCGGAGACGGCCCCTTATGCCGATATTCTGCTTCCCGGAGCGAGTTTCGCGGAGAAAAGCGGCACCTTCACCAACACCGAGCGCAGGATCCAGCTGGTGCGCAAGGCGATCGAGTCACCGGGGGAGGCTAAACCTGATTGGTGGATCATCTCCGAACTGGCTAAAAAGATTTTGGCCAGCGGTGAACGCCAGGTCAAGGGGGCGGAGTTCAGCGCATGGGATTATCATGATACCGGTGAGATCATGGATGAGATCGCTGCCCTGACGCCAATCTATGCGGGAGTGAGCTACCAGCGCCTGCTGAATGGAGAGACCTTACAGTGGCCTGTGAAGGATCAGGATCATCCGGGGACACCAATTCTGCATGTCGGCCAGTTCTCACGGGGTAAAGGTCGATTCAGTCCCGTCGAGCATATCCCTCCTGCGGAGGTTCCTGACAAGGAATATCCCCTGCTGCTCAGCACCGGACGGGTGCTGTATCACTGGCACGGAGGGCAGATGACCCGCCGCTCCCAGGGTCTGCTGAAGATTTATCCTCAGCCGCTGATCGAGGTAAGCGATCTGGACGCCGAAAAGATAGGCTTGAATGGCAGCAAACGGGTCCGGGTTTCTTCGCGCAGGGGCTCCATAGAGGCTGAAGCCCTGGTCACCGACCGGGTGCCGCCAGGTATGGTCTACGCCAACTTCCATTTTCCGGGAGCTGGCGCAAATGAGCTGACCATAGCGGCGCTGGATCCAGTGGCTAAGATCCCGGAATATAAGGTTTGTGCAGTCAAGATAGAAGCTGTTTGATGACAAAAAGTCAGAATTGAGCAGACAAAAGGCAACTAATATCTAGTTAAGTGGTCTTTTGTCTGCGTACTTCTTGTCATAAGACCATCAAGGTTTTATCATAATAGCTGTGATATATCTTTTCTACAGCAAAACCATGGATTGATAGAGCCAGTCTTATTTACAGGTCTATTAGGCAACTTCAGAGAAAGTTTAACTAAACAAGTGACCAGAAAAAGATGGCAGACAGCGATCGGCTGGAAAATTCCCCAATAATTGCTAATCCACAAAAACAGACAAAACTTCTGGCTGCGCTGTACCTGGCCCAGGAAGAGTATGGTTGGCTCAACCCGGAAGCCATTGAGCATGTAGCCGATCGCTTAGGGCTTTCCCCGGGACAGGTCCGATCAACAGCCAGTTTTTATTCGATGTTCAACCTGGAACCCCAGGGAGAATACCGGATCCAGGTTTGTGAAGGTTTGTCCTGTTATCTGGCGGGCGGGGCGGAAACGATAATTGATTATCTTGCCCATTTGCTGAATATCCAACCCGGGGAGACGACGGCTGATGGGAAGTTTTCATTGGAAGTCGTGCAGTGCATTGCCGCTTGCGGATCTGCCCCGGCAATGAGAGTGAATGATGAGCTATATGAAAATTTGACCCTGGAAAGGATAGCGTTGATAATCCGCGAACTGGAGGGAGGGAGCCCTTGAGCAAAAAGAATCCAGCCTCTTCACACTCGCAGGACTTTCAACCAGTTCTGACCCGGAATATAAATCGTCCAGGGTCTGAACGTATCTCTACTTATCTGGAGCATGGTGGTTACCAGGCATTTCGTAAAGCATTGGGGATGCCCCCCCTGGAGATTATTGAGCAGGTGAAGCAATCAGGCTTGCGGGGAAGGGGTGGAGCGGGGTTTCCAACGGGAACAAAGTGGAGCTTTATGCCCCGGGAGAGTGACCTCCCGAAAATAGTAGCAGTCAACACCGATGAGGGGGAACCGGGAACTTTCAAGGATCGAGAAATAGTAGAACAGGATCCCCACCAGGTGATCGAAGGAGTGCTGATCGCGGCCTATGCTATAGGCGCGAGCCGGGCGTACGTATATATCCGGGGGGAATTTTTCCTGGGTGTGAAGCGCTGGATAAAAGCTATCGCGGATGCTTATGAAGCCGGTTTTTTGGGGAAGGATATCCTGGGGTCTGGTTTTAACCTGGATATGTCTGTCCACCGGGGGGCGGGCGCCTATATTTGCGGGGAAGAGACCGCGATGCTGGAATCGCTGGAAGGCAAAAGGGGAGAACCCCGCCAAAAGCCACCTTATCCAGCCAGTGTGGGCCTGTTCGGTTTACCCACCTTGGTACAGAATATTGAAACTCTGGCCTGTATTCCCCATATTATCCAGCGTGGTCCAAGCTGGTTTGCGGGCATCGGCACTGCGGAGAGTAAAGGCCCCAAGATTTTTTCGATCAGCGGTCACGTCAATCGTCCTGGAAATTATGAACTGCCCTTGGGTATTTCCCTGTCTGACATTATTTTCGGGTATGCTGGCGGCATTCCTGGAGGAAGGCACCTGAAGGCTGTGATTCCTGGTGGGGCTTCGACCCCGTTCCTGCGGGGAGATCAGGTGAATGTTCCCATGTCTTTTGAGGGCCTGGCAGAAGCAGGTTCCGCTTTGGGAACAGGGGGGATCATCGTGATGGATGAATCCACCTGCATCGTAGAAGCAGTTCGCAGACTGAGCAAGTTCTTTGCCCATGAATCCTGCGGGCATTGTACTCCCTGCCGGATCGGATCCTGGCGGATATATGAAATCCTGGAGAGAGTTGAAAAAGGTGAGGGGCATTCAGGAGACATTGATCTTCTGCTTGATCTGGTGGACGGGATTGACGGACATACTTACTGTCCCATGGGATCCGCGCTGGTCAATCCGGTGCGTTCGGCAATTCAGCACTTTCGGCCAGAGTTCGAATATCACCTCACCCACAAATCATGTCTGGTGAATGGTGTTAAATAAGAATAGGAGTGAATTATGTCAAAAATCCTGATAATTGACGATGATCCCGATTTTGTAAATGCCACCCGCATTGTATTAGAACATGAAGGATACCAGGTGGAGAACGCGGATGGAGGTAAAGCGGGTTACCAGAAAGTCCTGGAACAGAAACCCGATCTTGTGATCCTTGATGTGATTATGGATTCTGTCCTGGACGGCGTCACCTTATCCAGGAAGTTATTTGATAATCCAGAGACAAATAAGATTCCAATAATTATGGTGACTTCCATTGCCAATACTGACTACGCAGAACTTTTCCCCACTGATGAGTACATCCATATCGATGCTTTCTTAAGCAAACCGATTGATCCTGAAAACCTGATCAAGAAAATAAGGAAAAGCCTTTCGTAAGGTCATTTCTTTCTGCGCGGTTTGATAGGATCATAAGTGGTAATTCCTGAGGAATGTTTCTCTGATGAAAAGGGCCTTAAATTATATTAGAAACCTTTATAGTGGTCCAGTTCAGGCCGTGATGGTATTTTCCTTCACCCTGGTAGTTGCGGTCACTATTGGCATTAGCACCTGGGTGATTTCTAATATGATCACCTCTTACCTGGCCGAAGCGATGAATGAACGGATCGACCAGGACTTCCTTACCGCCGAGTTATTCTACCAATTCCGGCTGGATGATATTGCCAGAACAGCGAACCAGCTGGCCCTTTCCAATACCGTTAACGACTCCTTTTTTGAAGCGAGAGACGGGAATCCTTTAGCGATCAGTACTTTAGAGAGCAAAATTGAAAAAGCGATTCATGATTGCACCATGAAGGGAAACCGGGTTGCTGTGATCCTGGATAACCAGGGTAACCTTGTTGCAGGAGTCCTGCGTTCGACAGATCAGCAGCTAACTCATCTTCAAGCTGGGGGGAAATGGTCCGGTTTATCCAGTGTTGATGATGTGCTGCGGGAAGGAAAGTTGATTTCGTCTACAGAGGTGATTCCCGAGGAAATCCTCACTGTTGTCGGCCTTGCTGATCAGGCTCGTATAGAATTGTTGGATACGCCGAAAGCGGCCCAGGTGCCGTTCGATCCCCGGGAGGGATCTGCCGGATTGGGAATTGTGGGAGCCGCCCCTATCCAGCAGAATGGCCGGACGGTAGGCGTTGTGGTGGTTTTTCATCTGCTTAACAATGATTTTTCTCTGGTTGATGCCATCAAAGACAATACGCAAATTGATACAGCAACGATTTTCTTCGGTGATCTGAAAGTCTCCACAAACGTGATGACCGAGCAGGGGAAGCGGGCTGTCGGAACCCGGGTCTCTCAGGATGTGAATGAGACAGTGCTCCAGAATGGATCGGAATACGTCGGCACAGCATTTGTAGTCAATGAATATTACATCACGCGTTATGAACCGCTCCTGGATCACCAGGGTCAGATTGTTGGGATTCTCTATGTTGGCTCCCGCCAGAAAACCTTCCTGGATTTTCTGAGCTCATTCCGGAAGAAGACTTTGCTCGTGGCCGGGATCACTGTTCTGATGACTTTTCTGATAGCCACACCGATTTCCCGGAAGATCACCAAACCACTGCTGGAACTGCGCACTCTCTCCTGGGTCAGCCAGCAGGTAGCAAAAGGTAATTTACAGGCCCGGGCCCCTTGTTGTGGAGGAGGAGATGTTGGACTGCTCGCCGACTCCTTCAATGAGATGCTTGACCGGCTGCAGGAAACTCAAAAACAACTGGTGGAATCTGAAAAACTGGCTTCTCTGGGACAGCTGGCAGCAGGTGTTGCCCATGAATTGAACAATCCGCTTACAACCGTGCTTTTGTTCGCTGAAGTATTGCTCAGGGATAATCAGGCAAATGACCAATCTCAAACCGATATTAAGACTATTATTCGTGAAACAGAACGGTGCAAAACCATTGTCGGATCCCTGCTTGATTTTGCCCGCCAGCATCAGGTGGATGCTTCTGAATTCGACTTTAACCAGCTTATCATACGGATTATCGACCTGGAGAAAATGCATCACCGCTATGCTCATGTAGACATTGAGATGGACTTGGACCCTCATTTGCCCCAGATCCAGGCGGATGAGGTTCAGCTTCAAGCAGTGATCAGGAATTTGATGATAAATGCTTCCGATGCTATGCCAGAGGGAGGAAAGCTGACCTTGCGAACGCGGGTGAAAAATGATGACCAGATTATCTTTGAGGTGGAGGATAATGGGGAGGGAATCACTCCTGAGAACCAAGCCAAGCTTTTCACCCCCTTCTTTTCCACAAAACAACCTGGAAAGGGTATTGGATTAGGATTGTCAATTGTATATGGGATTGTAAAAATGCACCGGGGCCAGATCAGCGTCCAGAGTAAATCAGGGGAAGGGACCACCTTTACCATCCAGCTTCCTGTCAGGCAGCCAGAAACAAATCTCCCTGGTGGTCAAGATGGTAAAGTGAACAGCGCTGGAACCCTGATTGGATGATCGAGTTGTTATGGTAATTGACCGTGAGTGAAAACAAACAGATTTTAGTCATTGATGATGAAATCGGGATTTGTGAAGGGGTTCAACGCGCCCTGGAACCAGAAGGCTTCCAGGTTGCGATAGCCCTGGATGGAGAATCGGGGCTGGAACTCATCAAGGGAAATGGTTATGACCTGGTCTTGCTTGATGTCAAAATGCCTCAAATCTCTGGTTTAGACCTGATTGGCATGATTCATGAAATTGACCCGGAAATAATCTGTATAGTTATCACTGGATATGCAACTGTTGAAATGGCAGTGTCAGCGATCAAGATGGGGGCTTATGATTTCCTCACCAAGCCGTTTTCTGTGGACGTTCTCTTACTGGCGATCAATCAGGGTTTGGAGCGCAGAAAGCTCTCGATAGAGGCTAAGCGGGCTGCTCAGGTGGAAGCAGAAATGCAAAAGATGGCTGAGGAGAAAGCCCGCCTAGAAAAACTTGATCAGGCAAAAAAGCAATTCATCCGCCTGGTCACTCACGAACTGAAATCCCCCGTATCCGCGGTTGAAACCTACCTTAAGCTTATCTTGCAAGGCTATGTGGACCCTGCAGATCAGGATGATATTTTAAAGCAGTGTTTACTGCGTGCGGAGGAAGAGTTAAAACTGATCGACGACCTGCTGGAACTGGGGCATCTGGATGTTGTTGGTTCCTCTGCCTCTGTGCCTGTCCATCTGGGAGCTGTCTTGGAACAGGTGCTTGATGAGTTTCAGAGTGACATCACCCGAAAAGAGCTTCAATTGACAGTAAGTGTAGATGAGGAGATCCCTGAACTTGAAGCGGATCCGGAGCGGATCAAAAGTGTTTGGCGCAATCTGATCAGCAATGCGATAAAATATACCCCGGGAAAAGGAAAAATAACTGTTGGGCTTCAAGTCCAGGATGGCAAACTCATTGGACGGGTTCAAGATAGCGGGATTGGGATTTCTCGAGCTGACCAGAAAAATCTGTTCAAGGAGTTTTTCAGGGCTTCAAACGCTAAAAAAGCCAGTCTGCCTGGAACAGGATTGGGATTGGTGCTGGTAAAAAAGATTGTGGAGGACCTGGGAGGAACTATCTCTGTAGATTCCAGGTTGGGGGAGGGAAGCACGTTTAAATTCATAATTCCCCTCAACAGTGAATAACCCGGGTGCTGCATCGCTCCTGGCATTTGAAAGATTACCAAATCTTCTCTGTTTATAGCAGAAGATCGCCTTGCTTGAATTCCCCCAATATTAATTGGGGTTCACCCTATGGCAAACAGAAAACCACCTTCGAAAGGCCTGGGTAAAGTCAACCCGGATGATTATTTCAATTATGAGGACCAGTTTCTGGAAAGAGGGGGAGGGGGGAAGGGTTCTGGTGGGAAAGGGCCCAAGACTCTCCAGGACCTGAGAAGGCAGGAACGCCAAGCGGCCCGGGACCAGCGTCAGTCAGAGCTCGAAGCTGCCCTGCGCACCGTGCTGACTGGTTTTCTGGATTACGCCACCCGGGAGAATGCGGAGCGATTCCTCGCCAGCTATGTCAGCTGGGTGGAGAGCAATCTCGATCAGCTGGCTCCCCTTGATCCTGGCCAGATCGAGATCAAGTTCAGTAAATCCGGTGGACCTGGAGGGCAGAACGTCAATAAACGGGAGACCAGGGTCGCCCTGCTGCACAAACCCACCCGGATCGGGGTGGTCAATGATCAGACCCGCAGCCAATCAGAAAACCGCCAGCGAGCCCTTGCGCAGCTGCGGCAGCGCCTGGAAGACCACCTGCGGGATTGGAAACTGTATTTAGGGGCAAGGCAGATTGATGTCCAGCTGGTGCAGGAGCTTCTGGAAAGAGAAAGTTAAGTAATGTTTTAGCAATTGATCTGCCCGGGTGGCTTGATTCCAACTACAAGCTGGGGTCTCTGCGGGTCCGACCCGATTGCCAGGGGTAGAATCCGGGGGCTGCTTTTTCGGAAACAGGGTTTCTCCGCTGGAATAATAAAAGGGCTCAAGCAAGATTTAGGGACATGCTTGAGCCCTTTACGGTTTCCTGGCAATGCTTCCTGATTATGCAGGAGATCTCCTGAACCAGGTTTTCCACTCTTTGTTCTCCCAGACTACCAGGATAGGCGAGGCGTTGAAGATGGAAGAGTAAGTTCCTGAAAAGACGCCTATCAGCAGGATCAACACGAAGTGGCGGATTGTGCTGCCTCCAAATAATACCAGGGAGAGCAGGGTTAGCATCACGGTCAACTGGGTGTTGATCGAGCGAGCAAAGGTTTGTATGATGGAGGTATTGACGACTGTTTCGAAGGGCTGTTTGCGCTGGAGCCGGGCATTTTCGCGGATTCTGTCAAAGACAACGATCGAATCGTGAACTGAAAACCCGATCACAGTCAGCAGGGCGGTCAGAAACAGGGCGTCGGCTTCCCAACCAAGAAAGTGTCCCAGGATGGCTTCCACTCCCAGGACTACAACCACGTCATGGAGCATGGCCAGGATGGCGGCAATCCCATAGCGGTGGGCGTGTTTGACTCCTCGGAAAGCATAGGTGATGTAGATCAGAATACCCAGGGAGGCCAGCCCAACAGCTCCGGCAGCCCGCTGAGCCACTTCCTTCCCGATCGTCGGTCCAACGCTTTCAAAGCGGTTCAACTCGACATTGGTGTTGTAACGGCTTTCAATTTCCGAGATGATCGTTCCTAAAGTTCCCTCATCCATGGCTTTTGAGCGGATGATCAGGATGTCGTTGCCAGAAGTCTGGATTTTAGTGTCCGTGAATCCCTGTTCCGCAAAGATTGCCAGCACGCCCTCAGTGTCCGGGAGAGTATTATCGACCCGGATCTCCAGGTAACTGCCCCCTGAAAAGTCGATCCCGGTTGGCAAACCCCATGCCAGTAAAGCGGCCATCCCGGGCAGGATGACGACGAGCGAGATGGCAAAATACAGATAACGGTGTTTGATGATATTGATCATGATTTCACTCCAAACAATCTCGGATGCTGTGACGCTTTGATATTATCCAGGACGAGGTGCAGGAAAGTCCTGGTTGCGGTTACAGCGGTGAACAAACTGACCATAACTCCAATGGCCAGAGTCAGCGAGAAGCCTTTGACGATACTGGCACCGAAAGTGGAGCCGAACCAGAAGAGGATGGCCGAGGTGATCAGCGTTGAGATATTCGAGTCCCGAATCGACGGCCAGGCTCTCTCCCAACCAATTGAGATTGCGGAATGGAGCGAGGCTCCTTTGCGCATTTCCTCTCTCATCCTTTCGAAAATGAGCACGTTGGCATCCACCGCAACCCCAATACTCAAGACAAACCCGGCGATTCCCGGCAGGGTCAGGGTAACTGGGATCCATTTATAGATGGCGAAAGTCAACAGGGCGTACATCATCAGGGCAAAGTCGGCGATGACCCCGGGCAGGCGGTAATAAAGAGCCATGAACAGCATCACTGCGACCAGGCCGATGATCCCGGCTTTCAAACTCTTTTGGAGGGATTCTTCGCCCAGTGTTGGCCCAATGGTCTCTGTTTGGACGACCTTGAGGGGAACGGGCAGGGCACCGTACTGCAGCTGGATTGACAGATTGCGGGCGGTTTCCCGGGTAAAGTTCCCTGTGATAGATCCCCGGCCAGCTGTAATTGGTTCCTGGATGCGGGGAGCTGAGATGAGCTCTTTGTCGAGGACGATAGCCAGTATTTTCCCGACGTTTGCAGTTGTGTAATCCCTGAAAATCTGGGCACCTTCCGTTGTAAGTTCAAAGACGACCAGGTAGTTCCCCGCCGCGTCAGTAGTTACACCCACGCCCTTAATGGCCGACCCGGTCATCACTGTGTGAAAAACCTGTTCTTCCGAAGTTGGGTTAGCAGATTCCAGTTCATCGCTGGCAGTTTGATAATCAGTCAGGATTTTTGTATGAAGCAGCTGGGTTACTTCCTGACTTGAGATATCCTTGAAGTCAACGAATTCCAGCAGGGCCGTGTCCTTGATAGTGGAGAGGGCTTTTTCTGGATCTTTCTGCCCTGGCAGTTCAACCAGGATGCGGCGGTCACCGGCCACCTGCACTACGGCCTCACTGACTCCCAGGCCGTTTACGCGGTCTTCGATGATTTGCCGGGCCGTCTGCATGTTCTCCTGGGTTACTTCCACATCCGGTGGTAGGTCCGCTTCTAGCAGGGCCTGTACGCCACCAACCAGATCCAGCCCCAGCTGGGTATTGAAATCCCTTGGATTTTTACCGAGTTTGATTCCCCCGTGATTGGGCAGGTCAATATAGAGTGATATCCCGAGCAAGATCAAAATCGGGATTATCCAGCGTCGATTTTGTTTCATTTGTGAGACTCTTCCTCCAGCCCCCGGGTCCATCCAGGGCTGATATGGATCATACAATCAACTTAACAGGCAAATTTATACTCCCTATTTGGCTGTCTGTCAAACCCCCCTTGGCTGTAAATTTCCCCCTTACTGACTTTTGACATCCAGAAAGATGAGCTGTTTCCCATCTGGTTCTGCTCTCAAATACCTTGATATGGCCTGCCTGGGGGTCAAATCTCGTCGCGGGGCTGGTACTGAAGGGCTTCTGCCAGGTGGATGGAAGTGATGTTCTCGGACCCGGCCAGATCCGCGATGGTGCGCGACAATTTCAAAACCCGGTGGTAAGCCCGGGCGGATAATCCCAGCTGAGAGAGGGCGCCGCGCATCAAAGCCCGGGATTCCTGGTCGAGCTGGCAGAACTGGCGGATCTCCTTGGGAAGCATATCCCCGTTGGCCCTGCTTGAGGAGCCAGCCAGCCGCTGGGCCTGGATCTGGCGGGCTTTTTCAACTCGCCGGCGGACCTGCGCGGAAGGTTCGCCCAGGCGGTCGGAGCTCAGCTTCTCGAAATCGACTCGCGGCACGGATACCAGGATATCGATCCGGTCCAGGATAGGCCCGGAGAGCCGCTTCTGGTAGCGGGTGATGGTTGCTGCCGAGCAGGTACAGGCTTTAAGGGGGTCCCCATAATAGCCGCAGGGACAGGGGTTCATGGCAGCTACCAGCATGAAGTTGGCTGGAAAGGTCAGTGAGCCCTGGGCCCGACTGATGGTAACGGCTTTATCTTCCAATGGCTGGCGCAGTACTTCCAGGACCCGGCGGCCGAACTCGGGAAACTCATCCAGAAAAAGCACGCCCCGGTGGGCCAGGGATATTTCCCCGGGCTGGGGCCAGGTGCCTCCGCCTACCAGACCGGCGTGGGAGATGGTGTGGTGGGGCGCCCGGAAAGGACGCTGCTGGATCAGGGGTGTATGAGCGGGCAGCCGGTCCAGAATAGAGTAAATTCGGGTCACGTCGAGGGCTTCTTCGATGGACATAGCAGGCATGATGCCAGGAAGCGCCCGGGCCAGCAGAGTCTTACCTGCCCCGGGCGGACCGACCATGAGCATGTTGTGATTTCCGGCGGCCGCCACTTCCAGGGCGCGTTTGACGTGCTCCTGGCCTTTGATCTCCTGGAAATCTGTTTGGGCCTGCGGGGGCGGCAGCTCATCCGAAGGAGACCGCTGGAAAGGGAGGATCGGACTGTCCCCGGTTAAATGCCAGACCAGCTCTTCCAGGGAATGGACCGGGAAGACCTCCAGCTCCGGGATCAAGGCGGCCTCCGGGGCATCTGGTGCTGGAACGCAGATGCCCTGGAATCCTCTCTCCTTGGCCATAGCTGCCATGGGCAGCAGGCCCGGGGTGTGGCGAACGGTTCCATCCAGAGAGAGTTCCCCGACGATGATCAGCTTCTCGGCCGCCTCTCCGGGGATGATTCCCTCTGTGATTAAGATGCCCACGGCCATCGGCAGGTCGTAGGCTGGCCCTTCTTTGCGCACGTTGGCGGGAGCCAGGTTTATGATTAACGATTTACGGGGGAATGGCACAGGGATGTTCTGGATGGCGGCCCGGACCCGCTCGCGGCTTTCCTTGACGGCGGTATCAGGCAGACCTACTACAATGATGTAGCCAAAACCATGGGTGGTATCGACCTCTACCTCTACTAAAACCCCCTCCAGCCCCAGCACGGCGCAGGAGTGAACGCGTGCAGGCATGGTTTCAGTGTATAAAAAACCAGTCTGGTTGTCAATTCGTAAGGGAGTTTGATTTCGGTTCTGACAGCCAGCGTTAGAGACTGGAGGCAAAATCCCTGCCCGATCCTTCTAATTTCGCTATAATCATACAGAAATAGCTCCTCTACCAGCTGACGGCAGAAGACGCAGTTAAGACATAGTTCCTCGTTTCGTTTACTTGATAGGAGGGATAATATATGATCAGCGAATCTGCCAGCCAGGCGCTGGCTATCCTGCGGGACCCAGGCCAGTTTCAATGGTATGTCATCACCCTGTTTGCCCTGGTGGTATACGTTTATGCGGTCGAGATCGAACGGCGGAACTGGAACCTGGTCTTTGCGGGCCTGGCTTTCTGGGGTATGGATTGGTTCAATGAACTGTGGAACAGCCTGGTCTTCCACCTGACGGATTACGCACCGGTCTGGGGTGCGCCAGGGAAGACCGCATACCTGATCCTGATCGGCCTTAATATCGAGATCTGCTTCATGTTCGCCATCGCCGGGATCGGGTTTGGGAAGATGCTGCCACCGGATAAGGATCTTAAGATCCTGGGTATTCCCAACCGGCTGCTGATCGCCATCGGCGGCTCTGCTTTCTGTGTTTTCGTTGAGATCCTGCTGAACAGGATGGGAGCGCTGACCTGGGATTACAGCTGGTGGAATGCCGGAGCTCCCTGGCTGATCTTCCTGATCGGCTACCTGCCCTTCTTCCTGGTCTCCTTCTGGGTCCATGATCTGGAAAGTCTGAAGGAAAAACTGACCGTTGTGAGTCTGGTTTACGGTGTTGACCTGGCCCTGGTGGGGGTTTTGGGGATTGGGTTGGGTTGGCTTTGAAAACTGAGGATTTCGTTCAAAATGCCTGCATAGTACTGCTCCTGCACCAATAAACCAGACCTGAAGCAAGCAAGCTGCCGGTGTACCTGGCAGGTCAGGTTGGGCCAGAACCATCTCTTGCGCTGGAAGTTGAATGCCTCAGCAGCTCCTACTTGGGGGTATGAAAGGAGTGCAAGGAATCCGGATCTGGATCTGCCGCCAGTTCTTCCTCGAGCGCTTCGATCTGTTCCCGAGAATTCTCCAGAACAATAAAAAGAGGGGCCCTGTCAATAATGGGCTGGATCGTTTCCGGGCGATTTTTTACTGATCGGCGAGGAAATTCCTGGTGGTTTCAATCCTTTCACTGGTATGTTGAACCAGACCTGCTAGCGACCGGTCAAAGACCTGAGGTGCAAGGGCCAGCTTAAAACCCTCACTCTCCGCAAGTACATAGGGAGCAATCAGGTCATGGTAGTACTGGTAGGTCTCCTCCATCTCCTCCAGGATGAACACCTCGTCCAGAAAGGCTTCCAGATAAGCCAGATACTTCTGGTAGTAGACTGGATCATCCCGCAGATAGCTGATCAGGGGCCATTCATCGCCTACAGTGCTGAGATCCAAGGGGAGGGATTTCCTCGTCCCGGACCCGGGGTCCAGGGCTTGATTGTTGTCCCAGGGAATCCATACCAATTGGCCGGACTCGGGGTCATTGTAGAGGTAGTAGTTGTGACTGGCCACCCCATAGCAGTCCCAATTCTGGATGACGGTGTTCACGGCCAGCCAGTTGAGAAAGGTGTCCACATTAAAGACGGCTTTCAGTCCCTCCCTCCAGCTTTCCGGGTCAGAGATTCGGGTTTCAGAGTGCAGAGCATCGTAGAGGGCCAGGATATCGCTGTAATCGTCCTCCTCCTGGTTGGTCTCCTTGTCGAAGCTGGCTTCAGAGAATGATCCTTCCGCGAAAGTCGCCCCGGCCCCCTCTGGCTTATAGACATTTCCGCTGTCATCGCTGAATTGGGTTTCGATCACGGTGTCATCCACGATTTCCACCGCGGTGTAGAGCCCAAAATAGACCGGACCCTCGCCACAGTCTACGCTGACACTGTAAAAGGCTGTATGGGCTGCAGGAACCCCTGCGTCCCGGAGGAGGTCGGCGGCGATCTTTTCATGAAGGAATGAGTCGTCATGGAAGTTGCTGGAGAGACTGAGCTGCTTGAATCCATAAAACCGCTGGTTCTCTGTTTCTGGATACTCGTCCTCGTACTGGTCAAAATCGAGCTTGAAAGGGAGTTTCAGGGAGCCGGCCCCCCAGGTGGACTTTAAGCTCGAGTTGCCTTTAAAGCGGACCCCGACATGCTCCCAGTTCTGGCCCTCAAAGCTGATCTCTGCTTCCACCCAGATGGGATTCTGATCATCCGCCCCGCCGATGAACATGCCCTGGTCGGCCGGGCGTCCGGCGGGAGCTCCTGCCGGATGGTCCTCCCCCGGAGGGGCGGGATTGTCCTCTTCCTGAGGGGGTGGACCGCCGGCCCGGGGGCTCTGACCGCTGCCCGGTTCGCCGTACAGTTCAGTCAGATCATCCAGCATCGCCTGCCAGTTGTCAGGTGAGATGATGATAGTGATCTCATTGACCCTGTCCTGGGGAAAGACGATCCCGTAATCCGGCTCATCCCCAACTGAGCTGCTTGCTTCCTCGCTCCAGGGTTGAGGGCTGGCACTGTAGATCCCTTCCGCATCTCCATCCGAGGATGAACCTTCCAGCTGGATGCAGGCACTGACGACCAATGCCAAGACCGCCAGAGTTATAAACACGATGTTCATCTTTTTCATTGGATTCACCTTGCCCTCTCCCAGGATGTGGGGGGTAACCTGTGCTTATTCCCCGGCGGGGTGCTGGCTGCGGGGATCTCAAGGGACCCTGGTTGCTTTTTGTCATTATAGATGATTTTGATTCTGGCTGTGTCCTTCAACAGGTTGATGCGGCCAATTTCCAGACGGTGGATGATCATCCCGGTGCGTTCTTCCAGATCCGCGATCAGCAATCCTCGGTTCTCAGGACGGATGAGGTCGATCCTGTCATAGGTGATGGTCTGGGAGGATTCAAAAGCGAACCCCCATTCATTTTCCAGGGTGAATAAGATAGCTATCACACCCAGATTAGCGATCACCAATTCCATCCAATGGTCCCCAGTGGCGGCTGTCGCGTTCATCACCGGCAATGCAGCGATGATGAACAGGTAGGTCATCTCCCGGATGGGGATGGGGTTTGTGCGGTAGCGCAGCACGGAAAAGATCGCGAAAAGACCGAATCCGACCCCGATGCTCATGTCCACGCTGGCCATCATACTCAACACGAAGAAGATGATGGCGTTGAAGGACAGAAAGGTGAAGACATATTTCTTGCTGTGGTGTCTGGGGTAGTAGATCCAGCGCACCAGGATGATGGCGGTAGCCAGATTCAACCCGAATGCTGTCAGGAAATCAAAAAGTCCGTTCATTTAGTTTGCCTCCAGTTGTGAAGTGGTTAATCGACCGCAGGACTGGTTTGAAGCGGTTGTGTTTCAGGGCAGGGTTCAGCAGCGCGCTTCCGGCGCAGTATTTGCTGAAACTTACCGGACGTACGCCCTTATCCTTGAAGCGCTTGATCGCTGGTGACTGGCGATCTCTGGAACTCTGCTTGACTTCGGCGATCATCAGTCCTGGCAGACGTCTTGACCGTTTTCCTGCCGAGAAAGAAAGCTGGAAATCCAGGGTGATCCTTTCCCGCCCCCCGGCATGCACCAGGGTGACCCTGGAATAGCTTGTTTCCAGTACAGCCTGCAGCGAAGCGGGTTGGACTGGGAGCGCTCCCCCGGCCAGCTCATTCACCAGGATGGGGTAGGCGGCGGGGCTGCCGGCGGCTTTCAAGCGGGTTTTGTGGGTTCTGTCGTGGTTGTCCCGGCATTTGATTTCCAGAAAGGTTGAGCCGGAATTAAGATATATCCTCTGGCGGATCTTCCAGCGCGGCTGAGTTCCCGCATGATGCTGGTGATAGAACAGCAGATCCGGCGTATCGTAGTAGACCGTCCGGTACTGGAATATTCGGCCTCTGGCTATTTCCAGTATCTGGTATTCCTGCTCCAGCCCCCTCAGCAGGGAGGAGAGCCAGTCCTGGCGGAAGAGGAACTTGGTATCCTGGCGGTCGAGCAGGGCGGCTGATCCGAGATCCTCTAGATGAACGGCTGGAAAGCGCCCCAATTCCTCCGACAGGGAAATACCCTGGTGAGAAAAGAAATAGGGGAGAAAAGCTGTTTGCGACAGACGGGGTGGAAGGGAACAGGTATTTGTCATGGGTTCGTCCTCACTTACCCCAGGATACACAGGGAATGTTTAGGAATAATTAAGCTGCTGTAAAAAGAAGGTAAGCTGTTTGTAACGGGCCCTCAGAAGATTTTTTAAGATTTATCCCTGGAAAATCAGGAACATTTCCGTGCTACAATATCGTTACTATGGTAGAGAAAAAGAAAAGCCCAGCGGGATCTGGTTTCTGGCAGATCGTTTTCCCCGCATCTGTCAGTGCGCTCCTGGTGATCTTGCTAGGGGGCTGGTTTGTCATCTCCACCAGCCCGGGAAACCTGTCCCGCTTTGCGGAAATCTCAACTGTCCTGCTGGTAGTTCCAGTGTATATCATTGCTCTGGTGTTCGCCCTGCTGCTGGTGGGGTTGATCTACCTGGTAGGACGGGTCAGGGAGTTGATTCCCCGGGCAACAGGACCGGTTTTGAGGCTGCTGGAAAGGACCCGTCAGATTGCCGGAGCAGTCTCAAGGAACGCAGCCGGATTGATTATCATCCCAACCTCTTTGCTGGCAGGTTTTCGGAGAAAAAATCCCCCTACTGATCAGGAAATCAAGATAAATGATTAACAAAGGTGGTACGCAGATATGAACGTTGAAGGTCAGGAAAAACAAGCCAATTACAATCTTTACATCATTCTGGGCGCTATTCTGGGCGCTGTTACTGGCGCAGGAGCGGGGTATCTGCTGATCAAGCGTATCGAGGAAGGTGAGAATCTTCAGCTTACCGCCGGAGATGGCATCAAGTTAGGTGGAACGATCATTGCGTTTTTGCGGCAGGTATCCGCTCTGGGAAAATGATCCCAGCTCTTTTTGTTAATTGATCATGGCGCCCGATAATCCCTCTCCCAGGGATGTCATAGTGGGGGAATTGCGGCGGGAATACACACTCTCATTGAACAAAGAATGGGTCGTCGACCTGCCGGGCGGCAGCGGGCTGTACGCTCTGGCAGGATATCTGGTTTGGGAGAATGAATTCCCGCCGGGAATATCTGCCCGGGTGGGTGAAGATTACCCTCAAGTCTGGCTGGACGACCTCTCAGAGAAGGGGGTTGACACCAGCGGGGTGGTGATCCTTCCCCACCCCCTTGATCTGCGGTCCTGCATCATCCAGGAGGGCTCTTCCACCTGGCAGACATCCAATCCGCTGCCCCACCTGACGCGCCTGGGTGCTTCCCTGCCTCCGGGTTTGGTAGGTTTGCCCGACAGGGAACAGGAGAGCCACAGCCGCCGGGAGAGAGTTGAAACCGCCATCCTGGATTCTGACATCCCGAAATCCTATCTGGCGGCAACCGCTGTGCATTTTTGCCCCCTGGATTATTTATCACATAATCTGCTCCCCGCAGTCTTCCGGCAGCGGGGCTTTACAACCCTTACCCTGGATCCAGGAGAATCCTATCTGGACCCGTCGTTCTTTGGTGATATCCCGGCACTGGTGACCGGCCTGACCGCCTTTCTACCCGCCGAAGAGGGTTTGCGAAAGCTCTACAAAGGGATTTCTACCGATCTCTGGGAAATGGCTGCCGACCTGGGGCATTATGGATGTGAGTTTGTGGTCATCAGGAGAGCTGGCGGGGGATGCTGTCTGTATGTAACTGCTCTTGAAGAGCGCTGGGAAATTCCTGCTTACCAGGCGCGGGTGCGGAACCCCTACGGTTCCGGGGACACCTTCTGCGGAGGATTTCTGGCGGGCTACCGGGAGAGCTTTGACCCCCTGGAGGCAGCCTGCCGTGCCAGCGCGGCGGCCTCCCTGGCTGTTGAGGGAAATGGGGCATTTTATCCTCTGGATGCCCTGCCCGGTCTGGCAGGGGCCCGCCATGAAGTTATCCGGGATATGGTCAGGCAGGTGTAATGAAGGAAACCCCGACTTTCAGGACCCAGACCGACTGGCGATGTCCAGGAATCCATCGCCAGCAAATAAACCGGAAAGTCCTTCCGATTCCAGCGAGAGCACCTTGCTGTTGGCGAAATATGCGAAGTTAAACTCCGTCGGGTCTCCGGCCTTTTTCCCGGGGATGGGCATCAGCCGGGCAGTCAATGGCTTGTCAAGGCGCAGGGATAAAGCGGCCAGGTCGAGGAGCAGGGCAGCGATCTCTTCGCTCCTGGAATCACCTGGCAGGGGCACCGTGTCCAATCCCGTGCCGCATACCGCGGAGTAGAGCAGCAGGTCCTTGATCGTTAGAATACCCTGGGCGGCTCTTTCCGCCAGGGAGGCATCCTCCAGGACTGGCAGCATCAGGCCGCTGAATCCGGTGCGGGGAAAATCCGCCCTGTCGATACTATCTGCTAAAAAGGCCGCTGCGGCCAGAGAGCCATGCTGGCCAAGGCGGGGAACCCCCAGCTCCTCCAGGGCTGTGCCAATTGAACGTCCAGGGTCAGGGAAGGGTGCCAGGGAGCAGTCAATCCCCCAGTAGGCCGCTCCGGCAGAGAACTCCAGTTTTCTAGCAGCCCGGGTGATCTCACTGCCAATTCCTTCGATGGCTTCTATCAGACGGCTGCGGGCTTCTATCAGGGAACTGGCCCCGCGGAAAGCCTCCACTGCCAGATCCGCGCCTTCTACTGCAACCGCAAAAGCTGGCTCACCACCGCCGTGATAGGCTGCCGGGAAGAAAGGAGATCCGGGGGGAACATTGCCTAGAGCCGCAAAGTACAGGTTGGCGAATCCGTTGGGATCCAGGGTGGCAAGTTTGGGGATGATCATCCCGCAGGCCCGCACCGCGGCCAGGTTCACTCCCTCCCCGGGAGTGGTCATGGTCCCGGAACAAAACGTAGCGCTGGTGGCTTGGATCAGGTCCGGGATCAGGGAATAGCTGTCCGGGTTAGCAGGCAGGGCAGGACCAATCGAAATGTAATCGTAGCCCTGGGCTTTCAAATACCTTTCCAGACGGACAGCAAAATCGATCTGTCGATCAGGCGGCAGGTCCTTCAGGAAGAGAGAAAAGGGAGGAGAGGCGAACCTCACGGTTTGGAGCTCATATCCCAATTCTTGATATACCCGGCGGGTTTGCTCCTGGAATTTTTCTGAGCGTTCCAGGAACTCATCCTCGATCTCCTGGCCTGGGCTGTCAAAATAGGTAACCGAGCGAATTTTCATGGTAGCAGTCCGATAGCGAGCTAAATTTCCTCTTCATCTGATACTCCCCGGCTGGATCCTTGATGGGAGTCCCTGTACAGCTCCCGGATCTCATCAATGGACTGGTAAGTTCCGTTCTTTCCTCTGACATACCAGTACAACCAACCGTTGGCGCGTTTTCCGTTCAGCAGGTGTCTGGCAGCCTGGTGGATGGAGCCCTCAAAACCATCTAAAACCAGGATCCCATTGGGTTTGACCACAGCTGCCCCCTCGGGATCTTCCTTGAAATACAGCCGCTGTCCGGGTTTGATGAATCCAGTCTCCAGCAAACGCGAAAATGGCACCCGGGTAGCCAGCCGCTTCCTGTCTTTCAGGTCAAAGGCCCCGGGATGGTAATCCTCAGGTTCAACGTCCTTGATCCTCTTCAAGGCGATCGGGATGTACCTGGGATCGTTTTCGATACCAATCCAGCTGCGGTGGAGGATCTTGGCAGCCACTCCGGTGGTGCCTGTGCCAAAAAAGGGGTCCAGAATCACATCCCCGGGATGAGTGGAGGCCAGAACGATCCGGTACAGCAGAGAGAGCGGTTTCTGGGTGGAGTGCACCCGTTCGCCGTTGACCTTGATACGCTCTGCTCCCTTGCAGATGGGCAGCTTCCAGGTGCTGCGCATCTGTTTGCCGTGATTGAAGGGCTTCATGGCATGGTAATTGATGGTGTATTTGCTGTGGCGGTCCTTCTTGGCCCAGATCAGGGTTTCGTGGGCGTTGGTGAAGCGTACGCCCATGAAATTGGGCATGGGATTGGTCTTTTCCCAGATGATTTCATTGATGATCCAGAAATCCTGGTCCTGAAGGATTTTGCCAACCCGGTAGATGTTGTGATAGGTGCCAATGACCCAGATGGCGCCGGTCGGTTTCAGCATCCGGCGGGTCGCTTTCAGCCAGGCAGCGGTAAAGCGGTCGTAAGCTGAGAAATCAGCGAATTTATCCCACTCATCATCTACCCCCTCAACTTTGCTGAAGTCAGGCCGCCAGAGGTTGCCCGGAATCTGCATGTTGTAAGGAGGGTCGGCAAAAACCAGGTCGACTGATTCCCCGGGAAGCCCGTTCATGATCTCAACGGCGTCCCCTTCCAGGATCTGATTCAGGGGCAAAGAGGGATCGGGCGTATTCTTAATCGCTGGCATAATGTCTCTGGCGCTTGATTTCGAAAAGCAGCACGGATCCAGCCACAGCGGCGTTGAGGGACTCGACCTTCGGAGCCATGGGGATGTGTATAGACTGATCAGTCAGCTGGCGGGCTTGCGGGCCCGGTCCCTGGGCCTCTCCGCCCAGGATGATGCCCAGTGGGCTGGTGAGATCCGCGTCCCAGAGGCTTGCTCCCTGATCCATGTCAGCTAGATATATATCCAGTCCCCTGGTGCGGCTGGCGATTCCTTCCCAGGAGGAGCTGATCACCGGCAATTTGAAGTGAGCCCCCATGGCGGACCGCACCACCTTGGGGGAATAAGGATCCACTGTGCCCGGCCCAAGCAGCATCCCCTCCGCTCCGGCTGCCAGGCAGGAACGCATCAGCGTGCCCAGGTTGCCTGGGTCGCGGATGGCGTCCAGGATCAGCACCAGGTCAGGGGCTGGGGGGAGGGGCAGGGAAACCAGCGGAAAAACCGCCAGGATTCCCTGCGGGTTCTCTGTGGCGCTGGCAGCCTGAAGGACCTGGGAGGTGACTGGCTCGCAGACCACGGATTGAGATTTGAATTCATTTACCAGGGCTGTTCCCCGCCGATCAAGCTCTTCCGTGTAAAGCACCAGCTCCGGGGTTTGACCGGCGTTGACTGCCTCTTCCAGCAGCCGGATGCCTTCCACGACATAGCGTCCGGCCTGGTGGCGGTGTTTTGATTTAGCGTTCAGCAGGCGGATTTCCTTAATCCTGGGATTCTGTCGGGAAGTGATCATCGGATTATCCTGTCCCAGACTCCGGTAAACGCAGCAGCAGCCCGGTCATCGTAAAGAACCACAATGATCTTATTCAATCCCCGGGGCTCTGCCCTGCTGGCATATTCCTGCACCGCGCTGAGGATGACTTCGGCTGCTTCCCGAAGGGGGAAGCCAAAGATGCCGGTAGAGATCGCTGGAATTGCCAGGGAGGACAGCTCCAGCTGCTGAGCCCTTTCCAGAGACCCGAGCACGGCCGCCTTTAATTTTCGATTTTCTTCTCCTGAACCCCACACCGGTCCAACTGCGTGAATGACAGCTTTGAAGGGAAGTTCTCCCGCCCCGGTATAGGCGGGTTCGTGGTGGCTTACCGGACCGTGTTCTCTGATCCAGGCGGAGCTTTCTGCCTGCAGGGTAGGGCCGGCCTTTCTGGAAAGCACTCCGGCCAATCCTCCCCCGTGGGCCAGCTGGCTGTTAGCGGGGTTGACAATTCCATCCGCTTCAACCTGGGTGATATCACCCAGCAGGAGCTGGACATCGACGCTCCCTGGATAGGAATGGCTGCGCAGAATAACGGTCATAGAAAAGGCTGCCCGGATCATGATCCGGAAGATAGCTGTTTGAATTCGACCTCAGAATCGATTGTAGCATTAAAAGCAAAAAGGACAGGGCGCCCTGTCCTTTTCAACGTGTCAGTTTGGCTGCCTAATTCACGGCAGCTTTTGCTTTTTCGACCACCTGGGCAAAGGCTTCAGGATGGCGGACGGCCATATCAGCCAGCATTTTGCGGTTGAGATCGATCTTGGCCTGTTTCAGTCCGTAGATCAGGCGGCTGTAGGTCATACCGTTCATCCGGGCCCCGGCGTTAATTCTGGTGATCCACAGCCGGCGCAGGTCGCGCTTCCTTGTTCGGCGGTCCCGGTATTCGTACCAGAGGCTTTTTAACATCGCTTCATTGGCGCGGCGATACAGCCTGCTTCTGGTGCCGTAATTCCCTTTGGCCATGCGGAGGATCTTTTTATGTTTCCGCCGCCTGGTTATGCCAGTTTTTACTCTAGCCATTCTTTACTCTCCTGCAGTCTCCTGGGCGCCGGTTGCCTGACGGCACCTGTTGCTGCACCCAGCAGCCGCGATACTCATTTAACAGCCCCGTTAATATACCATAACCATCCCGATTTGGATAGCTGAAGATCCGCTTGATTCCCCTGACAGGAAATCAGCCGGCGTAGTTGTTAGTTGTGCGGGGTTGGGGATTATTCTTTTGCCGGGGCGATCACCATCAGCATGGAGTAGCCCTCCCGGGAAGGCCTCTGTTCAACCACACCGACATCGCTCAGCTCTTCGGCGATCTCTTCCAGCATTTCCAGAGCGATTTCCGGATAGTGAACTTCCCGGCCCCGAAACTGAACCCGGACATTCACTTTTTTGTTTTCTTCCAGCCACCTGCGGGCATCCCGGACCTTAAAGGACATGTGATGTTCGGTGGTTTTTGGACGTAAGCGAATTTCCTTGACTTCAACGATTTTCTGGGCCTTGCGGGCTTTCTGGCGCTTCTTTTCCTGTTCGTAGAGGAATTTGCCTAGGTCCATGACCTTGCAGACAGGCGGATTGCCATTAGGCGCAACCTCCACCAGATCCAGGTCGGCTTCCTTGGCTATTTGTTGGGCTTCTTCAAGCGGTACTACTCCGATGTTTTCCCCGTTGGAATCGATAAGGCGAACCTCATGAGCCCGGATACGATTATTCGCCCGGTAATTAGTAGCTCCTATGTTTCTCTCTCCTTGATAAGTTTATAGAATTCGATAATACCATAAAAAAGGGCCTCAAGCCAACGAATAAGGGGTGGGAAAGGGCAGACGCGGCCCTTCCCCACCCCTGTGGATCAGATCTGGGTGTGGTTTTTAATCTCTTCCTCCATACGTTCCAGCAGAGCCTCAACGCTCAGCGGTTCCAGCTGCTCGCCTGACCGCAGCCGGGGGGCCACTGTGTTGGCTGCCTGCTCGCGGTCGCCCACTACCAGCATGTAAGGGATCTTAAGTTTTTCCGCGTCGCGGATTTTCGCGCCCATGCGGTCGCTGCTGTCATCCACCTTGACCCGGATCCCTGCGGCCCGCATCTGCTCCGCGGCCTGGTAGACGTAATCCAGGTTGCGGTCAGTGATGGGGATCAGGATAGCCTGGGTTGGCGCCAGCCAGAGCGGGAAAGCGCCGCCGTAGTGCTCCACCAGCACGCCGATAAAGCGTTCCATGGAACCCAGCAGAGCCCGGTGGATCATATAGGGCCGGTGCTGTTTCCCGTCCTCTCCAATGTAGGTGAGGTCGAAGCGTTCCGGGAGGTTGAAGTCGAACTGGATGGTACTCAGCTGCCATTCCCTGTCCAGGGCGTCGATCATTTTCAGGTCGATCTTGGGACCATAGAATGCAGCCCCGCCTTCATCGATATCATAGGGGAGCCCGGCGCGGTCGAGTGCGGCTCGCAGTGCTTCAGTAGCGTCATCCCAGAGATCCACGTCGCCGGCGGATTTGTCCGGGTCTCTGGTTGACAGGTAGGCATGGAATTCAGTGATTCCGAATCCTCCCAGAATGTGCAAGCAGAAATTCAGCACCCGGTCGATCTCCGCAGGCATCTGTTCCGGACTGCAGAAGATATGGGCGTCATCCTGCGTGAATCCGCGCACCCGCATCATGCCGTGAAGCACACCGCTGCGCTCGTAGCGGTACACTGTGCCCCATTCTGCCCAGCGCAGGGGCAGGTCCCGGTAGCTGCGCAGGGAGCTTTTGTAGATCATGATGTGGAAGGGGCAGTTCATCGGTTTCAGATAATAGGATTCCTGATCAATATCCAGGGCGGAATACATATTCTCTTCATACCAGGTGAGATGCCCGCTGGTCTCCCAGAGGTGGGCTTTCCCGATATGGGGCGTGGTCACGAACTCGTAGCCGTTTTTAAGGTGCTCTTCCTGGCAGTACTTTTCGGCCTGGTAGCGGATGTAGGCGCCGTTGGGATGCCAGAGCACCAGCCCGCTCCCCACCTCGGGGCTGGTGGAATAGAGATCGAGATCCTTACCCAGGCGGCGGTGGTCGCGGCGCTTGGCTTCTTCCAGCTTTTCAAGGTATTCTTTCAGCTCCGCTTCCGTTTTCCAGGCTGTGCCATAAATGCGCTGCAGCATAGGATTGTGCTCATCGCCCCGCCAGTAGGCTCCGGCGACGTTAAGCAGCTTGACCGCGTCCGGGTTGATCTGCGCCGTGCTTTCCACGTGAGGGCCCCGGCAGAGATCCTCAAAATCAGCGTGGGTATAGGTTGAAATGACGGGTTTCTCGTCCAGGGGCTCCCCGTATTCGTCCTGCCCTCCGGACTCCAGGCCCTCGATCAGATCCAGTTTATAGGGCTGGTCGCTGAATAGATCCCGAGCCTCATCTGCTGATAGCTCCCTGCGGACGAACTTATAGTCCTCGGAGAGCACCCCCCGCATTTTCTTTTCAATTTCCTCGAGATCCTCTGGAGTCAGGGCGCGCGGAAGATCGAAGTCATAATAAAAGCCATCTGCGATCGGGGGGCCGATGGCGATCTTGGCCTCCCCTTCCGGGAAAAGATCCCGGACGGCCTGGGCCATGACGTGCGCGGTGGAATGCCTGATTTTCCACAGTTCTGATCCCACGTAGTTGTTTTTTGTCATAATACACCTCCCAAAAATAAAAACTCCTGCCAGCTGGGGCAAGAGTTTCTCACGGTTCCACCCAGATTAAGCCCGGTAAGCATTTCGGACTCATCTCATTGGGCCGCTAACGGGGCCAGACGGGCTGCCATACTCCACGGGGTTTCCGGCAGCCGCTCCCGGGTGGTTTTCCAGGCCGTTCGCTCCAGAAAGCTCTCAGTCATTGGCTTTCATTCCCTGGGGAGGATGGGGGGCCTGTACTCGTCCCGGTCAACGCTTTATATAATTGGACCTTATTATAGCGGTTTTATCTGGAAAATCAAGAGCCGGGGTTATTTCTCAGGTCCAGCGCTGATCTTTTCCATGTAGCGTTTGATTTCAGGTACGGTGGTCAGTTTTTCATAGAAGAAGTTGTTGACGATATTAATCACCTCGTCGCGGGCGGATTCAACCGAGAAGGGCGGCTTCTCCCCGGAGCGCTGGTCCGTGAGGGCATCCCTGAACTGGAGCAGGATCTTGACCACCTGTTCCTCTTCACCGCCTTCCAGCAGACGGATGACTTCCATGATCAGGCGGTCAGTCTGATTCAGGAGGTCCTCGACTGCAATTGAGGAGCCTGGCTGGCTGCATTCATCCAGTGTGCGAATAATGGCCCAGACCTGATAGAGCATGGAAGAAGGCTCGTCGAACAGTTCCCGGATGACACCGGCCTCGCTGTAGCGACCGGTCAACCGGAAAATATTGTACATACGCTTGGCGGCTTTGCCGTAATTGACGTCCTTGGTGATGTATTTGTTGACCTCTTTTTCCAGGCTATGGACGTAATTATCCAGGGCATCGGCTGAAACATGCTGGGAAAGCTTGGAGAAGATGGGGATGGATTCGCTCTCCAGGTAGATCTCCTGGAAATAGGGATCCAGAAAACCGTCCAAGGGTGTGATGGATCCCTCCGGGTCTTCCCAGGTGACATCCAGCATATTGCTGGCATTCACCAGCTGAGAGCGGACTGGATCAGCCACCACCCAGTCCAGCTTGCACCAGCCAGGATTTTCCGCGGCGTCATCCCAGGTGATCTGGAGGGGTTCTCCGTCCGTGCCTGTTCCGCTGATATAACCGGCCTGGATGCTGTCCAGATCCCAGCTGATGGAGCTGCCTCCGCGGTGAAGCTGGCCATCGATCACGATGTCGACGGGAAAGGAGCCAAAGCGCACTTCCATCAGCTGATAGGTCGGTCCGGAAGCTGTGCTCAATGCCTTCTCGCGCATGATTCTCCCCAGGGTCCGGCAGGCATCCTGGCGGCTTTCAGCCAGGATATTGACCCGCTCAAAATAATCTGCGTCACCAGGGTAAAGCTGGATCTTTGATTGGGCTGCCGAACCAGACAGAGCCAGGGCGGTCTCTACCTGCCCGGGGATGTCCACAAATTCAACCAGCCGCCCCAGCTTCCGGAAATGAGCCAGATCCTCCGGGCTGAAATCCAGCATGGATATCTTGTGGCCAAACACGCCGCTGCGGTCATCAAAGGTGATCTCATCTTCCTTTCCTGCGGCCGAGATGGCTGTCAGCCAGCTCAGGGCTTCGGATTGGTTCAGCTCAATGCCTAAGCGCTGGGCGGATTGGACGATCTGGTCGAGTTCGCGCTGTTGGTCTGAAGTCATCTTTCCTGCTCCTTGAGAGAAGTGGTTCCTATGGGATTAGCTAAAGGACACAGCAGGCGGTTGGGGTTGCTGTGTCCCGGATGATTGAGGCGTCCTGGTGGCAGGGCTTATTCCGGCGCCTGACATTCCCCGATGAAGAAATCATATTCCGGGCAGGAACTCCCATCCGGGAAGAGGCAAACGCCTGTACCTTCCCCGGCCTGAATGTTGTATCCCTGCCGCTGACAGAAGGTCCATTCGCTGGAACAGGCACCGGACAGGAACTCCCACTCCTCGCACTCAGCCCCATCAGGGAGGATGCAGATGCCTTGAGTGCCTCCCTGGATTTCCCGCATCTCCAGCTCGTAGCCCATTTCCTGGCAGTAAAAAGAGGCGGGGTTGGGCATGCCGATAAATGGATCCTCCTCCCCTTCAGGTTTGACCGGAAAGGGAGTGGGGGTTGCCCTACTGCCGAACAAACTGCAGCCGGTCAGTACAACCAGCATAAGAACTGACAGGATACTCAGTGAAACCAATCTGAAGGGTACTTTCATGATAGCTCCTGGCCGCTGATTGGCAGCTTAGTGATTTTATACCATACAACCGGCGGAGGTTTCCCCAACTGCCAGGAAAATACCAGTGAGGCATCAGGTGGCTTTTTCGGGTAAGGAGGTGGTGGCAATCCCCCGCTCGCGTTTAAGAAGGAGCCATCTCCCGGGTTTTCATTCTGGCGTTTAGTTTAGCTGATCAGAGGTACTACCCGGAATTTCCAGGGTAACCAATCTCCCTTTCAGGTGTTACTATTTAAGTTAGAGTTAAATTAGATTAAGGAGAAAAGAATGAAATTAACACCCCCAACTAAAAATGTGTTTTGGATCTCAGTGATCATCGCTGTGATTGGCCTGGTTGCTTTATTTGTCGGCTCTTTTGCCCCCTATGCGTTCTGGCTCATGCTGGTTGCCTATGTGCTGCTGGCTCTCGGCAACACCATGAAAGGTTTTTAGGTTTTTCTAACTCCTTTGATGGGAAGCCCCGGTGAGTTCACCGGGGCTTCCGGTTTTAATCCCGACACGGGTAGACCGCCACCCAGAGCTTCGCTATCAGTTGATCGATCCGGGGTTTATGGCACTTTCTTCAGGGGAGACATACGCTTGGTAAGACCTGGTTGAGAATGACCGTTTTTCTCCCGCCGAACGCCAGGTCTTTGGTATGATATTAGAGTGTTAACGCTCGATCAATATGGGAAGAAATGAGCTTATGAAAAAGCTAGGTTATGCGCCATTGATTCTGCTGGTCCTGTCCACGCTTGTGCTGCTGATTCTGTTCGCTGTCAAAGCTCTGGAGAATCAGAATCGGGTTAAACAATTCCACCTCACCCAGACGGCTGCGCTGGCCACCCAGTGGGCTGAGCAGACACTGACTGCCGTCCCTACAGAAACCCCGCTGCCAACCCTGACCTTCACTCCTGAACCCACCGCAACCCTGGCACCACCAACTGATACGCCGCAGCCTACCGCGACCGAAAAGGCCGAGGCCATTGAGGGCTGTGATGTGGCTATACTGATCGCTGATGTCACCGTCCCGGATGGAATGGAGATCGATCCGGACACTAAGTTTACCAAGACCTGGAAGTTGTTCAACGACGGTACCTGCACCTGGAACAACTTCTACCGGTTGTATTATGTCTCTGGCGCCAGGATGTCCGGCCCGCTGAGCCAGCAGCTGACTCCGATCGAAGTTCCCCCAGGGGCTTCGATAGACATCTCTGTTGTGCTGCGGGCGCCCAAGGAACCTGGCACTTACCGGGGATACTGGGGACTGAAGAACACCAATGGGGTTGAGTTTGGCATCGGGCCAGCTGGTAAACCTTTTTATGTGGAGATTGTCGTAGTCGGGCCGTAATTCCATCGAGAAATGAAAAGGGGGAGCAGAATCCTCGCCTTATTTGGGTGGCCCTGGAAGGTTCCCTGGTTCCAGCGTTTCGCTCACACCCGCCTGGTTGGACATCAACGCTGTCCCGGGCTGTAGCGCCTTGCTCTCTCCCGGTTCTGGCCTGCTGCCCGGAGCTGACAATCAGGCCAATATATTGAGTAAATTCCCTGGTTTTCCCTCTGCTGTTTCATGTTACACTGAGTTAGAAAAAGTTTGCAGCAAATGTTCTTCAGATATCATTTACCTGTCCAGAATTCATCCTTTCAAGCTGTAACATTGCATCGGGGTTTTTCGTTGATTAAGCAAAGGTAATCTATGGCGCAACCAGGCAGTCCCGACCAGAAGCTGGTCCAGAGCGCTGCTCAAGGCAATCGGAAAGCCTTCAGAGAGTTGTTCAACCGTTATTTTCAGGCTGTTTACAACTATGCTCTGACCCTATCTCATGATCCGGCTTTGGCTGAGGATATCACCCAGGAAGCTTTCATTCGGGCACACAAAAACCTGCACCGCTTGGGTCCGCCCTGGAACTTCCATGCCTGGATATTCAAACTGGCGCGGAACTATTTTATTGACCAGACTCGGAAGGAACGTGAGCTGGATGAGCTCGAGGAAGAGAGACAGGTGATCTCGCCCGGACCAACCCCAGAAACAACAACGATCTCGCGGGAAACCAGCCGGCGGGTGCACAGCACCCTGGATCGGCTGCCTGGACGGCAGCGGGAAATCCTGGTGCTGCGAGAACTGCGGGGGTTCAGCTATGCGGAGATCGGTGAGATCATGGACCTCAGCAGCTCGAATGTTAAGGTCAGCCTGCACCGGGCTCGGGCAGCTTTCCAGGAGAGCTATGGGATTGGTCTGCTGCTGGAGGATCCCAGCGGCGACTGCCTGGAGGTTTCTGAGCTGCTGGAATCCCTGCATGACGGGGAAAATCTGTCGGACCGGGAGCGTTTCGTCAAAGAGCACCTCAAGGTTTGCAAGGTTTGTCAGAAGCGGCGGGACCTGCTGGTCAAACAATCAGCCATCCTGGGCGCGTTTGTGCCGATCATGCCGCCCAAGGACTTGGCAGGCCGCATCCTGGACCAGATACCGGGCTCCGCAGCCGGGCCTGCTATTTCCAAGGGGGGGAAGATCGCACGCATCCTGGGATATGGGGGCATGGCTGGCATGATAGGCGTGACCGCTGTCCTGGCATACAACCTGTTTAGCACTGGTAAGTTCCTGCCGAATTTTCCCCCGGCTGCTGGCCCGACATCCACGCCTGAAGTTCTGGCTCAGTTCGCTCCCACTCCCACTGAAGCGGTGGTCGAGCCTCCCCTTCCTCCTTCCTCCCCGACTCCCACCCTGACTCCGACCCCCAAAACCGAATCTGAGCACTGTGACCTCTTTGAAGAGAAGGAAATCTCCCTGGTGCTGTTGAGCATCCGGGAAGGCACCCTGAACGTTCCAATCTATCTGAAAATCGGAGGAGGTGTCCCTGGAGGGGAGAGTGAAGAAGGGGGTGGGGAAACTCTCTGGCAGTATACTGCCTGGCTGGGAGACATCCCCTCATACAAGTGCGATCTGCAGGGATTTGAGGACCGCCTTTACTGCATGTTCACCCTCACTCCAGATATGCCGGGAACGGAACAGTGGTTTTCCCTCACCCTCGAGGGCTGTCAGGAACCAGTCTATTCCCAGGCAGTGATCCTTCCTGAAGCTCCGGTTGCGGATCAGGAACAGCCGGTTTCCTGCCACGCGGGTTTGTATGCCAAGAGCTGCATAGCTGCAAGGGGGGAATATAAGAAGATCAACGATACGGATTATCTGTGTTTTTGTCCTCGCTAAAGATATCAGAATCACGGATAACAGTGCTGAAGAACTACCCAGTACCAGCGATTAGGCTCTCTAGACCCTGGTGGGATTAGGGGACGTGACGCTCTTTCAGGGCAGCGATTATCCATCTATGTTGACCACATAGATGGATACGGGGTCAAATACCCAGGAAAAGGGATTGATCCTTTAGAAAGGACTCAATCCCTTTTATTGGCAGGTTGCGGCCAGATCGATCTCCAGCATATCAGGAATGGTTTCAGCCTGGCTGGTCATA
>JANTFT010000002.1 GCA_024763275.1 Anaerolineales bacterium
AGCCACAATCGACAACTATTAGTCCAACTAGTATACCAGCTTTCTAATCATTAATCACCGACATGGGAAGTCACTTGTTGGACAAAACTCACCAATTAAAAGTGACATTTATTTATCATCAGACCCCTGAAAAGTGTCGGAATCGTCCTCAAGGAGGATGTTCCCCCAGCTCTTGAGAACTCTCCTAGGGCTCCTTATTGAGGGGAAATATGGGTTCCCTGGGTAATAATCCAGACTTAAAGTTGGAATTCTATGAAGATGATAAGAATTCCTGAAAGAAAACAGAGCCATCTGGAATCTAAATAGTACAATATAGGAATATTTGGCTAAACTGTAAGGCAAGCCAGCACAGGAGGCTTAGTATTATGAGTGACCAGAAAACCCGGAAAACCAACTTCAACCCTTTGATCCTGGTTGGTGCCGGGCTGTTGTTAATTATCGGTGTCGCAGTATTCATTAAAATCCGCCAGGGAGATGCCCAGGAATCCCAGGACCCGTTCATTCTTCCTCCCATCGAGGTCGATCAGCCAGCTCCGGAGCTAACCTTATATGATCTGGATGGCAGCGAGGTTTCCCTGTCGGATTTTGTCGGGGAAGTAGTGCTCCTCAACAACTGGGCGACCTGGTGCCCACCCTGCCGCCAGGAGATGCCAGAAATCAAAGCGTATTATGAAAAATACCGGGACCAGGGTTTTCAGGTGGTAGCGGTAGAAGCCGGTGAACCGGAATCTGATGTCAGGCGCTTTGTGGAACAGCAGAGTCTGGAGTTTGTAGTTTTGCTGGATCCGGAAAACCAGTCATTGATCACCTTCCAAACATCATCGCTTCCCAACACATTTGTGATAGACCGGCGGGGACATTTACGACTGGCCTGGCTGGGGGCGATCAACACCCCCACCCTTGAAAAATATATCACCCCACTACTGGAGGAATAGAAATGCAAGCTAAAGTCGAGTGGAAAGGCCGCCTATCTTTCACAGGAACCTCTGACTCCGGTTTCTCGGTCCCCCTGGGAACCTATCCAGAAGTTGGTGGTGACAACGATGGCTTCCGCCCTATGGAGCTGATGGCCCTCAGCCTGGCAGGCTGTACAGCCATGGATGTAATTTCCATCCTCAGTAAAAAACGCCAGGAAGTGAAAGATTTCCAGGTCAAAGTTTCCACTGAACGGGCAGATCAACACCCGAAGGTTTTTACCAGGGCAGAGATCGAGTATCATGTCGCCGGGATAGAAATAGATGAAAACGCTGTCACCCGTTCTATCGAGCTTTCAGCCGATACTTACTGTCCTGCCCAGGGCATGCTCAAGAAAATCATCCCGCTGGAACTGAAATATTTCATTTATGAAGGTGATGATCTTGAAACGGCAAAGCTGGTAAAAGAAGCCCGCTTGGGCTAAAGGCCCACAGCCCGGGGGTCTGCGCGAATTACCCCTTGCTAACCCGGCGCAGGAAATCCGGGCTGTTGAGGGGAACTTCCAGGGTATGGTTCAAGTAATAACGAATCGCTTCTTCCAGGCCCTGGCGGAGCTCCCGGGGAATCTTCAAGGCTGTCAATTCATCCAGGTTTGAGCGCTGAAAATGACGCAGATACTTGAGGATCCGGGCAGACACTGGCCGGATGTCAGCGCTGCCTGCCCGGCTGACGCAGGAAGGGCATACCACTCCCCCCAGCGTGCCGGACAGATATTGATCCTGCTCGGTGACCTCGCTGCCGCATTCCACACAGAGGAATAATTCCGGGCGGAACCCAACCAAATCCAGCAGGTGCAGTTCAAAGTAATGGATGATCGCCCCTGGATCCTTCCCGGAATCCAGCGCGTTCAGGGTAGCTGCCAGCAGATCATATAATTTCAGGTGGCTGCCTTCTTCATAGGTTACGGCATCCACAAGCTCGACAATGTAGGATCCCAACCCTATACCCGCCAGATCCTCCCGCAAATGATCATAGGGTTCCAGCACCTCTGCCTGAGTGATCAAATGCAGATTTCTGCCTCGGGAGATCAGAAAGGAGGAGCGCATGAAAAGCTCCAGGTGGCCGGCAATTTTTGAAGTCGGTTTTCTCGCTCCCTTGGCGATGCCCGAAATGCGCCCCAATTTGCGCGTAAATACCACCAGGATGCGATCGGATTCCCCGAAATCCCGGCGTCTCAGGATGATTCCCTCGGTTCTGATCGAGCGGTCGCGCTTTGTCATGGTGGAGATCCCTGTTGAATGGGATCGGTCAGGAATAGACTTCTTTCTTGAGAGCGGCGACGTAAGGCAGGGTCCGGTGTTTATCAGCGTAGTCCAATCCGTAGCCAACCACCCAGACATCTGGAAGCTCAAAACCAATATAATCCAGGGGCACATCCAGGCTGTCACGCTTTTTCTTGAAGAGGGTGCAGGTTTTCAGCGAGGCGGGGCTCCGCCCCATTAAAGTCTGATAGAGGTAGTTCATGGTATGCCCGGTGTCGACGATATCCTCCACCACAATCACGTGCTGGTTGGTAATGGGTTTACGCAGGTCCAGTATCAACCGGACTGCGCCATCAGAAGATGCCAGATCCCCATAGCTGGAGATAGCCATAAAATCCACACTGTGGGGCACTGTCATCTTCCTGGACAGATCGGCAGTGAATATAAAGGCTCCCTTTAATATCCCGATCAGCACCACCTGATCGACTTCCTGGTAATCGCGGTCGATTTCCGCCGCAATTTCAGCCACGCGTTTCTGAATCTGATCTTCGGCAATCAAGATCCGGTCGATATCGGGGTGGAGTGCAGGCATTTTCAGCTCCTTGGTAGATCCATTCTTGGTAGACAGGGGAAGTCCTTTCCCTCCCCAATTATACCCGCGAGTGAACCAGCCTGATATCCTCAGCGGTCATTTTTCCCCCACCAAACCTATCCATTCCTGGCGCTGCCTCTGCATCCGCATGGTAAAGCCTGCTCCAGCAAAGCAATCCACCACATCGCGGGTTTGCTCTTCCAGAATACCAGAGAGCACCAATTTGCCCTGAGGTAAGACCATCTCACCCAGGCCATCCTCAAAAAGGCTGATCAGGATCGGAGCAATGATATTCGCCACCACCAGAGGAGCCTTCTGGAAATAGGCTTTTCCTTCCAGGATTTCTTTAACAGATCCCTGCTGGAAGGATGTGACCCCGCTCACCCGATTGGCAGCGGCGTTTTCCCGGGAAATCTGGATGGCATCGGGGTCGGTATCTACCCCTAGTACCTGCTCGACGCCCAACTTCGCTCCGGTAATCGATAAAATGCCTGAGCCGCAGCCCAGATCGATCATCCTGTCCGGCCTGTCTTCCACCACACAGCTTTCCAGCAGCTCCAGCGAGAGCTGGGTTGTGCTATGTGTGCCGGACCCAAAAGCCCCCCCGGGATCCATGAAAATAGCCAGCCGTTCAGGCTGGGGGTTGTCCAGCCAGGTAGGGACCACAATCAGCCGATCTCCCAGGGGAACAGGTTGATATCTCTCCTGCCAGGCAGTGGCCCAATTCTCATTTTCCAGGGGAGAGAATTCCGGCCGGCCAGGCACTCCTCCCTCTTTCAAAGCCGCCAGGATCCTTGCCCTGATCTCTGAATCCTTCTCAGCCGGAAAATACCCGTAAACCTGCACCGGTCGCCGGGATTGATCGAGCTCATGAGGAAAAAGATCCCCAAAATTCTGCTCCACAACCAGGGATCCCGGCAGAATATCAGTGAGGGCGGTTACAGTCAGCTCTGCCAGCTCCGGAGCAACCTCAACCCTGACCTGCTCCCAGTCCTGAATGGATTCTCTGTCTTTCATCATCAGAAAGAAAAAGGTGCAAACTGTCCTGACAGCAGGACAGTTTGCACCTCATTACGGCAGTCGGGCAGGTCAATCACTTCATCCACCCAGAACGCTCTTCAGGCGGTCAAAAAAACCCCGTTCCTGAGGGAGTACCTCGCTGTCCATCTTTTCAGCCATTTTCTCAAACAGCTGGCGTTCTTCATGATCCAGCCTGGTAGGGATGGTAACATTCACGATCACCAGCTGGTCTCCGCGGGAGTTGCCCCGCAGATAGGGAACTCCTTTACCCCGCATCCGGATGATCTTACCCGGCTGCGTTCCCGGAGGGATCTTCAGCATCACATCCCCGTCCACGGTGGGAACTTTAACTTCAGCTCCCAGGGTGGCCTGGGCGATGTTCACATTGAGGTCAAGCAGGATATCATTATCCCGGCGGCGGAAATATTTATGGGGCCGGACCCTGATCAACAGGTACAGATCTCCCGGAGGACCATTATTCTCTCCGGGCTGACCCTCACCAGCCAATCTGATTCGGGTTCCATCATCCACCCCAGCCGGTATGGTGACCTTTTTGCGGCGGGTTTTCCGAACCTTGCCCCGCCCTCCGCAGGTAGGACAATGCTCTTCCACAACCTTGCCCCGCCCTCCGCAAACCGGGCAGGTTGTTACCTGGACCATCGACCCCAGCAATGTTTGCCGGGTCTGTCGGATCTCACCCCTGCCCTGGCACTTAGGGCATGTTTTGGGAGAGGAACCCGGTTTGGCTCCGTCCCCACCGCAGGTGGGGCAGGTTTCATCCTTGGTCACCTCTATTTCTTTTTCAGTACCAAAGACCGCTTCTTTGAATGATATGGCGACCTGGTACTGTAGATCCGCACCGCGGCGTGGGGCGTTTCGACTGGCAGTCCGGGACCTGCCACCAAACCCGCCAAACCCAAACATGTCCCCAAAGATATCCGCGAAATCCGTAAAGTCGACGGTTTCAAATCCTGCTCCGCCGTTATGGCCTTTCACACCCTGATGTCCAAAACGGTCATAGGCTGCGCGTTTGTCCGGATCGGAAAGCACACTGTAGGCCTCATTGATCTCTTTGAATTTTTCCTCAGCATCCGGGGAATCATTCACATCCGGATGGTGCTTGCGTGCCAAATTCCGGAAAGCCTTCTTTAATTCGTCTTCCGAGGCATTCCGGGAAACACCCAGCACCTCATAATAATCACGTTTTGCCATAATACCTACTATCCGATGTTTGCACTAATAATCAGGCACTCAAAACCGGGAAAATGATTTTTCCCGGTTTTGAGTTCTGCAGTTCAGCTATTATACATCCTCAAACTCGCCTTCGACAACATCTCCCTCTTCGCTTCCTCCATCGCCTTCTTTGTCAGGAGCGCCGCCTGGCATACCCTGCCCAGTTTCGGCTGCCGCCTGATAGGCTGCTTCTCCAATCTTCTGCAGGGAAAGCGACAGGGCATCGCTCAGTTCTTTAAGCCTGGCGGTGTCAACGGTTTCCTTCTCCAACTCGGACCTTACCGCGGCAATCTTCGCTTCCACATCAGATTTGACATCCGCGGGAACCTGGTCGCCCATATCGCGGAGAGTTTTCTCGGCAGTGTAGGCCAGAGTATCAGCCTGATTGCGAGTTTCGATCTGCTCCTTGTTGATCCGATCCTCTTCCGCAAAGCGTTCGGCATCCTGGCGCATCTTCTCAACTTCATCATCCGTCAAGCCAGAACTGGCCGTGATGGTGATATTCTGGGATTTCCCGGTGGCCTTGTCCTTGGCAGTCACCTCCAGAATACCATTGGCATTGATATCAAAAGTGACCTCAATCTGGGGGACTCCCCGCGGCGCCGGGGGAATGCCGTCCAGGATGAACCTGCCCAGCGACTTGTTGTCAGCAGCCATGGCCCGTTCGCCCTGCAGCACATGGATCTCCACCTGGGACTGGTTGTCGCTGGCAGTAGAGAAGGTCTGGCTTTCCCGGGCCGGGATGGTGGTGTTGCGCTCGATCAAAGGAGTGGCCACACCGCCCAGGGTCTCAACCGAGAGAGTGAGGGGGGTGACATCCAGGAGCAGCAGGTCTTCCACCTCTCCTCCCAGAACTCCTGCCTGGATGGCAGCACCGATGGCCACAACCTCATCCGGGTTCACACCCTTATGAGGAGATTTTCCGAAGAATTTCGTGACCGCTTCCTGCACTGCCGGCATTCGGGTCATACCGCCAACCAGCACCACCTCATTTATATCTGAAGGTTTCAGGCCGGCATCGTCTAGAGCCTGCTGAACCGGCTTCATGGATTTTTCAATCAAGTCGCCGGTAAGCTGCTCGAGTTTGGAGCGGGTGAATTTCTTAACCAAGTGTTTCGGACCTGACGCATCAGCGGTGATGTAAGGCAGGTTGATCTCGGTCTGCTGCATGGTCGAAAGTTCGATCTTGGCCTTTTCGGCTGCTTCCCGCAAGCGCTGCAGGGCCTGGCGCTGCTCGCGCAGGTCAATGCCCTCTTCCTTCTTGAACTCATCGGCCAGGTAATCAATAATACGCTGGTCGAAATCGTCTCCGCCCAGGAAGGTATCGCCGCTGGTGGAACGCACCTGGAAAACACCCTCGCCTACATCCAGGATGGAGATATCGAAAGTACCACCACCCAGGTCATAGACAGCGATGACCTCGTTTTGCTTCTTGTCCAACCCATAAGCCAGTGACGAGGCTGTCGGCTCATTGATTATCCTGAGCACTTCCAGCCCGGCAATTTTGCCGGCGTCTTTAGTGGCATTCCGCTGGCTGTCATTGAAGTAAGCCGGCACAGTGATCACTGCCTGAGTTATGGGCTCTCCCAGGTAATCCTCCGCATCCGCTTTGATCTTGGCCAGGATCATGGCTGATATTTCAGGTGGAGAGTATTCCTTTCCATCCATCACCACCCGGATATCGCCATTAGGTGCTTTTCGGGTCTCATAAGAGACCATTTTCCTGGCTCGCTCAACGCCGGGAGAATCGAACTTACCACCCATAAATCTCTTGATGGATGTGATGGTGTTTTCTGGATTCACAACCGCCTGATTCCTGGCTGGCCGACCCACCAGCCGCTCATGATTTTTATTCATGGCCACGACAGAAGGCACCAGGCGATCACCTTCCGCGGACGGGATGATAGTAGGCTCGCCTCCTTCCATGACAGCCGCAGCCGAATTTGTCGTTCCTAAGTCAATTCCTATGATCTTTCCCATTATTTTCCTCCGATCTAATCCAAATACATTATTTACTGTAAATTTCTAGCTTTAAGCGGCAACCCGAACCAGGGCCGGCCGCAGTACTTTGTCCCCGAGCCAATAACCTTCCTGCATTACCTCAATGATCCTTCCGCTTTCATAATCCTCGCTTTCCTCTTTCATCAAAGCCTCATGCAGGTTGGGGTCAAACTCCTCTCCCAGTGGGTTCATGGGGCGAATGCCTTCTGCCTCCAACCGCCTCTTTAATTTCTGGTAGATAAGATCAATCCCTTCTACCCAGGCCTCCCCATCATTCTCTTGAGGGATTTCCCGGAGGGCCCTTTCCAGATCATCGAGCACATCTAGATAGATCTTGATGACCTCACCCCTGGCGACCTGCCGGATTTCAGCATTTTCCTTCAGAATCCTCTTCTTATAATTAGCGAATTCCGCCCGGGACCGCTGCCAGCCATCCAGGTACTCTTCGGCTTTGGCAGTCGTTTCATTCAGCGCTGACTGCAGTGCCTCGACCTGGTCCTCCAGGGTGAGCTCTTCTCCCTCTCCTCCCTCAGGAAGGGCTTCTCTGATTTCCAGGTTCTCCTGTTCAGTCAACCCGGCCTCCAGTGGCTTATCCTGGTTTGCCAGCTCTTCCTGCTCGGTCTTTTCCAGATTTTCCATTTTTTCTTTTTTACTTTTCATAAATTCTCCCTGCTCACTCATTCCCAGCCTCAACTGCTCATCGATTCCGAAATCAATTCGCTGATCAATTCAGATACAAATCTAACGGTTGAGACTCCCCGGCTGTAAGGCATCCGCAGTGGTCCCAGGATGCCCACCGCCCCCAGAGCTTGATCCCTGGCGCCATAGCTGGCCAGGATCAGCGATGTCTCTTCCAGCTGCTTCCAGATATCCTCCCCTCCGATGATCACATGCACACCCGACACCTCACTCTCGAATATCGTCTTTGAGAGCAGGTCATCTACCAGAGCCCGGTCCTCGAAGATTTCCAGAGTTTGTTTGGCCTTCTGTGGCTCCGAGAACTCCGGCTCGGAAAGCATATTGGTCAATCCATCCCGGTACAACTCGCCGGCGACAACCACCTCAGAACTGCGAATGGTCTGCTGCACAACCCTGAAGATTGTCTCCAGAGTGGGATATCTGGGTTCCAGCTCAATCTCGGCCAAATCCCGGGCATCCAAACCAGCCGCCAGCTGATTGATCCGGTCGGCAAACCCATTCAGCTGATCCTGGGTCAAGGTTTCTTCCAGCACCAGAGTTTGTTGGTGAACCTCACCGCTGTTCAGAACTATCACTACCAGGACCTGGCGGCCCCGGGTGGCCAGCAATGCCAGATGCTTGAAACGAGCTTTTTCGGTATGAAGCGAGGTGACAATGGCAGCTCCACCGCAGTGCTGTGCCAGCACCGAGGCAGACAGCGTCAGCCAGTCATCCACATCATGCCGGGCCTGGTAAAACTGATGCCGGATCATTTCCTGGACATGCGCTGGCAGTCTGTTCTCACCCATCAGCTCGCGGACATAATACCGGTATCCGTCCTTGGTCGGTACCCTACCAGCCGAAGTATAGGGTTGGTACAGGAAGCCTTTGCTTTCCAGGATCGCCATCTCGTTCCTGGCGGTGGCCGGGCTGAAATCAAGCTGGTAGTTCTTCACCAGGCGCCCGGAGCTGATCGGCTCAGCCGTGTCCACATAATCCCGGACCAAAAGGGCCATAATCAGTTTTTGTCTTTCAGTTAAACCAGCCATATTTACCGTTTAGCAGTCTCGTGTCGAGAGTGCTAAGACCGGCTTATAGTCTATCACGGTGGTGTTTAGCAGTCAAGAAAAGGGGGTGCTAAGAGGATGTTTCTTATAAGATGTTAATACAGGAGAGCCTTCAGGGCTTAATTTTTTCCTTCCAGCCCGTTATTAGCTCTGCTTTCCCCTTTTATTGTGAGTCCAAATTGAGGGGGCAAAAAGGGGGCCGGTAGGCGAAGTGGGCACCGGGGGAGGAAAGGTATCAAGCACCAGCGGAATCAACCGCTCTGATCATTCCTCTCCAAAGAATCCAGGAATTCCCGGTCTTCCTGAGTGAGGTCGAGGTCCTCCAGCAGGTCTGGCCTTCTTTCCCGGGTGCGTTTCAGAGCCTGGTTCCTGCGCCAGCGCTCTATCCGGGCGTGATGTCCGGAGCGCAGGATTTCAGGCACCTGCCAGCCCCGGAAACTCTCCGGACGGGTATAGTGAGGATATTCCAGCAAGCCGCTGGCATGGGAATCATTGGCGGCAGCCTGGGGATCTCCCAGCACACCCGGGATCAACCGGGTGAGGACGTCGATCAGCACCAGAGCGGGAAGCTCCCCTCCGGTCAACACATAGTCGCCAATGGATAATTCCTCGCTTACAAGATGTTCCCGCACCCGTTCGTCCACACCCTCATAATGGCCGGCGATCAGTGCCAGATGGGGATGTTCCGCGAGAGCGGCTGCCCTGGTCTGATTCAGGGGTTCTCCCTGGGGTGTCAGCAGAATCACCGGGCAGACAGGAGGCCGGCCCAGCACATCCTCCACAGCGGCAAAAATGGGCTCAGGCTTCATTACCATGCCCCCGCCGCCGCCATAGGGAGGTTCATCTGTCACCTGGTGTTTGTCGGTGGCCCACTCGCGGATGTTGTGCACGTTCACCTGCAGATGCCCCATCTCCCTGGCCCGGTGGAGGATGCTGGCATCCAGGTAGGACGGAAAGACCTCGGGAAAGAGCGTGAAGATATCGAATCGCATGGTCCCATTCTAGCTGAGAGAGGGTAGATCCGCAAGTATCACCCCCGGGAGGGAGAGCCAACCCGGAGATCCAGTAGGCATCCTTGACGCACTTTTTAAAGCGGTGGTAAGATGGGCGCATGTATCTTAGCGGCAGTAAATGGAAAATGACCAAAAAACCCCGCAGGAGAGCTAACCCCTGGCGAATCATCCTGCTGCTGGTATTGATCGGCGGGATCATCTATTTCAATCAGCGGGTCGTTCCTGAGATCGAACCCCCTTTTATTCCCACAGTCACCCCGACAGAGAATCCGGAAATCTTTGTCAACCAGGCAGAGGCGCTTTTTAATGAAGGAAAGCTGAGCCAGGCAATTCAAGCTTACAAGGATGCTATCCTGGCAAACCCGGAAAACTCCTCACTCTACGTGTCCCTGGCCAGGGTGCAGATTCTGGCTGGCGATCCCGAATCCGCCCTGGAGAACGCTGAACTGGCCCTGCTGCGCAACCCGGACAATCCCCTGGCCCACGTTATGAAAGCCTGGGCTCTTGATTTCCAGGGTGACATCATTAACGCGGAAGTTTCCATAGAGCGCGCACTGGAACTGGCGGAGAAGAATCCTCTCGCCCATGCTGTCTATGCGGAAATTTTGATCGACAGCCAGGAGTACGAAGCGGCCAGTGCTGAATCCCTGCGCGCGCTGGAGCTGGGACCGAATCTTCTGGAAACTCACCGGGCCCGGGGTTACGTCCTGTACTGGACCGGTAATTTCAGCGAGGCCATCCGGGAATACCAGAGCGCTCTGAACATCAACAACGCCATTCCTAACCTGCACTTGATGCTGGGCTACAGCTACTTTGCCAATCAGGAAAACGACAAAGCTGTAACTTCCTTCAGCCAGGCCAACGCCCTCAACCCCTCAGACCCGATCCCTGATTACGAGATCTCCCGTATCTATTTACTGGAGGGCGTTTACAACAAAGCCATCCAGTATGGGGAGCTGGCTGTCAAAGACGCCCCGGAAGATCCCCTGATGGAAGGTAACCTGGGCGTGCTGCACTTTCGAAACCGTGATTACGAGCAAGCTTTGAAGTACCTCAGCCTGGCAGTTCGCGGAGGTACAACTGAAGAGGGAGTCATTGTGGAGGGCCTGCCGCTTTCCTACAAACCTAAAGTCATCGAGATCTTTTCGGCCTACGGACTGACCCTGGCCCGGCTGAACCGCTGTGACCAAGCTCTGCCGGTTTTCCAGACCATGCTCAGCCAGGTCGCGGATGATGAGGTAGCCGTCATTAACGCCAATGAGGGCCTTTCCATCTGCGCTGCTAGCCTCAATCCCCCACTGGAACCCACTCCCACGCCTTGACCTCCGGGCGGGCGGCAGCTCCAGCCCCGGAATCTATCCCGGCATATCCAGGCCCGGGCACTCTATGGACAGAAAATTAACTGGCAAAAGACCCACATTCAGCAGCAAACAACCCGCTTTTAACTTCACGCGGGTGTTGATCCTGGTCGCTCTTATTGGAGTGGGTCTGTGGTTTGCCTCTCAGGTGAACGATCCGGAAGGGAAATTTGAGCCTCTGTTCCTGCCGACCCCTACCGCCACCAGGACCGTGGATTCCCTGGTGCTGGAAGGAGAGGCCTATTTCGAAGCCGGGAAGATCTATGACCCGGAAGGCAAGGATGCTATCGATGCTTATTATGAAGTGCTGGACCGCTATCCTGACAACGCCCAGGTGCGGGCTGAACTTGCCCGCCTGCTGACCTATTCCTCCGCTCTGCTGTCCACCACCGAAGAGCGCACCGAGCGCCTGCGCCAGGCCCGGCAGGAAATCCAGCAGGCCGCTGAGCTGGCGCCAGACGACAGCACCGTGCAGGCCATCCGTGCTCTGGTGCTGGATTGGAGTTCCACCTCATCCGCTGCCAGCGATGAAGAAAAACAGGCCTGGCTGAACGAGGCCGAACAGGCGGCCAACCTGGCCATCACCCTTGATCCGAACAACAGCCTGGCTCTGGCATTTTATGCGGAAGTGCTGCTGGATCAGAATCAGAAAGCCCAGGCGGAAGAACATGCCCGTCTGGCGGTCAAACAGGGGCCAGAGCTGATGGACACCCACCGGGTGTATGGCACTGTACTGGAATCCCTGGGGGAATACCGCTATGCCATTGAAGAGTTTGAAAAGGCAGCGGAGATCAACCCCAACCTCACCTTCCTCTACATTCGCATCGGGGTGATCTACCGGGCCCTTAAGGTCTATGATACCGCCCTGGATTATTTCGCTAAAGCGATCGCTATCAACAAGTCCAACGGCGTGGAGGATCCCCTGCCCTATATAGCCATCGCCAAGACCTATTCCAGGGATGGGGAGTTCTTTATCGCTGCCGTAAACGGCGAGAAAGCCATCGCCATCAATCCTACCAACGCGGACACTTACGGGCAGCTGGGGGACATCTATGTCCGGGCCCGCAATTACGAGGGCGCCCTGCCGGTTTTAAAATGCGCCGTGGTGGGCTGCACTGCGGAGGAGAACGAAGTGGGCGGTGTTGCTGTCCAGGGTCTGGATCTGGTGAATTTTGATGTGGCCTATTATTATGCCCGTTATGCTTCTGTGCTGGCCGCTCTCAGCCGTCCGGAGCAGAACTACTGTCCGGAAGCCCTGAAAATTCAGGAGGATCTCAAGGCTGCCTTTGGGAGCGATCCCACATTGATGAGCATCGTGGAAGAAAACGAGGCCATCTGCTATCTGCTGGAAGCCACACCCTCTCCCTGAAAAATCCGGCACTTTTTCCCTTCAGTGTCAGAAAAATATAAGAATTACGTAAAAGCGGTTGTGAAAACTTGACTTTCAAATCGAAGAAAGTTATCATATTGACCGCACCTTAGCAGTCCAAACACCTGACTGCTAAGACAGCGTTTCAGAAAATAATGAAACGCTGAAAGCAATTTTTCAAATACAAAGTCGCTGAATACTTTATGATAAGTAAGGAGTAGAAATCTATGTCAGGAAAGCAGATCGTTTTCTCAGAAGAAGCCCGCCGCAAACTTCAGGCCGGGATGGATAAATTGGCGAAAGCCGTTATCACCACCCTGGGTCCCAAAGGACGCAACGTTGCCCTGGACCGCAGTTTTGGCAGCCCCACCATCACTCACGATGGCGTGACTGTTGCCAAGGAAATTGAGCTGACAGACAAGCTTGAAAATATGGGCGCTCAGCTTCTAAAAGAAGCAGCCACCAAAACCAACGATATAGCTGGTGACGGTACCACAACTTCAACCTTGCTGGCACACTCCATCGTCAGTGAAGGTATGAAGAACCTGGCTGCCGGCGCCAACCCGATGCTGCTGAAACAGGGCATTGAAGTTGCTGCCAAGACAGTCTCCGAAGAACTGGGTAAGAAAGCCATTGACGTAACCACCAAGGAAGAAATAGCCAACGTGGCCAGCATCTCCGCTCAGGACCGCTCCATCGGTGAATTGATCGCTGATGTGATGGACAAGGTCGGCAAGGATGGTGTGATCACAGTAGAGGAATCCAAGACTCTGGCATTTGAGACCGAGTACGTTGAGGGTATGCAGTTCGACCGCGGCTACCTGTCCCCTTACTTTGTCACCAATGCAGATGATATGGAAGCTGTCATTGAGGAGCCCAACATCCTGATCAATGACTCCAAGATTTCCGCTGCCGCTGACCTGGTCCCCCTGCTGGAGCGCCTGGTCCAGATCGGCAAACGCGACCTGGTCATTATCGCTGAGGATGTCGACGGTGAAGCGCTGGCTACCCTGGTGCTGAACAAGCTGCGCGGCATGGTGAACGTACTGGCCGTCAAAGCCCCTGGTTTTGGTGACCGCCGCAAGGCAATGCTTCAGGACATCGCCATCCTGACCGGAGCGACCGTGATCTCGGAAGATCTGGGACGCAAACTGGAGAGCGCCACAGTTGAAGATCTGGGTAAAGCTGAAAAAGTGATTTCCACCAAGGATGACACCACCATCGTGGGCGGTGCTGGGGACAACGCTCAGATCAAGGCCCGCATCCAGCAGATCCACAACGAAATTGAGAACAGCACCAGTGATTACGATCGCGAAAAACTGCAGGAACGGCTGGCCAAACTTTCCGGTGGCGTGGCCATCATCCGGGTTGGCGCTGCTACTGAAACCGAGCTTAAGGAAAAGAAACACCGGGTAGAGGATGCTCTTTCCGCCACCCGTGCCGCCGTGGAAGCCGGTATCGTGCCGGGAGGTGGCGTAGCCCTCATCAATGCCACCAAAGCCATTGACAAGCTCAAGATGGATTATGACGATGCCCAGGTAGGTGTCCAGATCGTCCGCCACTCACTGGAAGTTCCCCTGAAGAAAATTGCCGAGAACGCCGGAAAAGACGGCGCGGTCATTCTTGAAAATGTCCACCGGGCCCAGGAAGAGAAGAAAGACACCAACATTGGCTACGATGTGCTCAGCGAGCAGTACGTTGACATGGTAGAAGCTGGCGTGATCGACCCCGCCAAGGTTACCCGCGGGGCGCTTGAAAACGCCGCCTCTATCGCGGCCATGATCCTCACCACTGAGGCCTTGATTGCCGACGAGCCTAAGGATGAACCCGCTATGCCCCCGGGAGGAATGGGCGGCATGGGCGGCGGCATGCCTGGCATGATGTAATTCCAACCCGATAGAAACATAAGCAGTGTGGAGCGAACCATCATCCACACTGCTTTTATTTAACGAATTCCGAATTTCCACCCGTGTCAGTCACAGAGTATAATCGTGCCAGACAGAAATTTGAGGAAAACATGAAAAGATTTACCCTGGCAGTCCTTGCCACATTTGTCCTGCTGGCCCTGGCCGGATGCAGTGCTTCCCTGAACCAGCCCCCGGCTCCCACTGCCATTCCCCTTGCAAACCCTCAAACGGGGGCAGCGGATCCCGGTGTTCCAGTGGTTCCCCCCGAGCATCCCCTCTACCTCCCTGCGGGGTTCGGGATTACCGTGTACGCTGAAGGGTTAACGGATCCACGAATGCTGGCATTTGGTCCTGACGCCCACCTGTATCTCTCTGAGCCCACATCAGGGCGGATTCTCAGGATCGTCGATGAGGACCAGGATGGGATTGCCGATGCAACTGAAGTCGCAGCGGAGGACCTGCTGGAGCCCTCCGGGGTCGCCTTCTACCAGGACGGCTCCCTGTACGTTGCGGAAACCACCCGCATCCTGAGGCTGTCCGATCCGGACGGGGATGGGTACTTCCAGGAACGGAAAATCATCACCGCCGGCATCGCTGCTGGCGGCAACACCAACCGCTCGATCATTTTCAGCCCGGACTGGAAGCATCTTTATCTGGCCATTGGATCCTCCTGCAATGTCTGCCTGGAGGAAGACAAACGCCGGGCTACGGTGATGCGTTTTAACGCTGATGGGAGCGAGGGCCGGATCTTCACCAGGGGATTGCACTACGTGATCGGGATGGCTTTCCGACCGGATAAAGATTTACTCTGGGCCGTGAACATAGAGCGGGATGGATTAAAGGGCGATCTACCTCCTGATACTCTGTATGCGATCTACATTGACGCCAACGCAGGCTGGCCATACTGCCATGCTGGAAGAATAATCGACCCGGATTTCGGAAACAAGGATTCCTGCGGCGAAGACTTGCTAACCCCAGTCCTCGAAATAGAATCCCAGAGCGCTCCCTACGGGATGACCTTTTATACAGGAGAGCAATTCCCGGCGGAATATGAGAGCGACCTCTTCATCGCCCTGCACGGCACCGGGACAGGCTCCTCCGCCCGGGGATACAAGGTCATTCGGCTCCCTCTAGGCGGCGGCGAGAGTGAACATCGGGCAGAGGATTTTGTCGTTGGCTGGCTTGATGCTGACGCCAAACCCTGGGGGGCTCCTACTGATATCGTCCAGGGTCCAGATGGCAGCCTGTATCTATCAGATGACCTGGGCGGCATCATCTACCGGATATTTTACAGCGGACAGTAAACCGGATCCACCCAGGCGGGGGACAGCTCCCTTTTGACAAAATCCCCCCTCCATGATATGATTAGCCCGGTTTCAGAATTGAAACCATACCGGCTGGTAAGAATTGCCAGCTTACGTGGATATGCACGACGAAGATCATTATTTTAAGTTTTATCGCAAGACTAAATTTTGAATAAGTTTTTCAAGGCACGCCCGGCCGGTTTTCCGTCCGGGTTTTTTATTAGACAGTCAACTCTCACCGCTGATAATAGTCGGCTGAGAGTAAATTAGAAGGAATTGCAAGATGAGTAAAAACAAATTAAGAATAATTCCCCTGGGAGGACTGGGGGAAGTCGGAAAGAACATGATGGTCTATGAGTACGGGAACAACATTCTCGTGGTCGATGCCGGATTGATGTTTCCAGACAACGAAATGCTGGGAATTGACTATATCATCCCCGATTTCGAATATCTCAAAGAAAGGAAGGACCAGGTCAGGGGTATAGTCATCACCCACGGCCACATGGATCATGTCGGGGCACTGGGACACGTCCTTGAGGAGCTGAACGTTCCTCTTTATGCCACCCCACTCACCAAAGGTTTGATCGAGGTCAGCCTTTCGGAGAAGGGCCTGTTGGACAAGACCACAATCAAAACAGTCCATGCTGGCGAGTCAGTTAAAATCGGTCCCTTTGAAGTGGAATTCTTCCACGTCTGCCACTCCATACCCGACAGCGTCGGGCTGGGAATCACCTGCCCGGATGGCCTGGTTGTGCACACTGGAGATTACAAATTCGACTCCACGCCGGTGGACGGTTGGCCAACAGATTTCTCCAAACTGGCGGAGTTTGCCGGCCGGGGCGTGCTGGCCCTGCTGGCGGATTCCACCAACGCCGATAAACCCGGCTGGACCCCCTCTGAAATGGTCATCAACGACTCTCTGGACAAGGTCTTCCGCTCCGCCCCCGGACGTATCATCGTGGCCTCCTTCGCTTCACTGGTATCACGGATGCAGCAGGTCATCGACACAGCCGATCGATACGGCAGGAAGGTGGCCTTTGTGGGCTACAGCATGAAGCAGAACTCCAAGATGGCCAAGAAGCTGGGCTATCTTGATTTTCCGTCTGACATTGAGGTCGGTATTGACGAGGCCCTGAATATGAAGCCTAAAGACGTGGTGCTGATGGCCACCGGCTCCCAGGGCGAACCCTACTCGGTCATGGGCAGACTGGCCAGAGGAACAAATAAAAAGTTCGAGCTGATCAAGGATGACACCATTGTGCTCTCTTCCCACGCCATTCCCGGGAACGAGGAATCGGTCTTCAAGACCATCAATTCCCTCTTCCGGAGAGGTGCCAACGTGGTCTACGAGCCCCTGGCAGGCGGCGTGCACGTCTCGGGCCATGCCAACCAGGATGAGATGAAGCTGATGTTGAACATGGTCAGCCCCAAATATCTGATCCCCATCCACGGGGAACTACGCCACCTCAAACAGCATGCCATCCTGGCAGAGGAAACCGGCTTCCCGGCGGACAATGTACTGGTAATCGAGAACGGCCATGTAATTGAGTTTGAAGACGGCGAACTGGTGATCAAAGACCGCATTCCGGGCAGCTACGTGTTCGTGGACGGCTCGCGGGTGGGTGAGATCGGACCCTCGGTCGTCAAGGAGCGGGAACAGCTTTCCCAGGACGGCGTGGTGCTGATCAGCCTGGTCCTGGACAGCAAGGGCAAACTGCACGAAGAGCCGGAGATCATTTCCCGCGGATTTGTATTCAAACACGGCGAAGACGACGTCATTGAGGAAACCCGCCAGAAAGTGATGGAAATCGTTGAAAAATCCCCCGGGGATCTGCACAGCCAGGTAGTACAATCCGTCCGATCGTTCCTGTACAGCAAGACCAAGAAACGGCCGGTGGTATTGATGGCCATGAGCTGGATCTAAAGCTCCCCTACAATCGTTTTACGAAAAAGGCGGTCCTATTGGCCGCTTTTTTTTTGTACATCCTACTAGCCGTGTTCTCCGATCAGGGGCACAAAAGCGACCGGTGTCAGATCCTCCCGCCGGATCTCCCCGCCTTCGCGCCGGTAAAGCTGGAGCAGCTGCCCCCCCCGTCCTCCAACGGGCATGATCAGCCTGCCTCCCTCTGCCAGCTGGTCCAGGAGCGGCGGGGGTACTAAGGGGGCAGCAGCGGTGACTATCACTGCTTGAAAGGGGGCCTGCTCGGGCAGGCCCTGAGTGCCGTCACCCTGGTGGATGATGATGTTGTCATAGCCCAGCCCTTCCAGCACCCGGCCAGCGAGCTCGGCCAGCTCAGGGTGCCTTTCAATGGTGTGGACTTCACTGGCCAGCAAGCTGAGAATAGCCGCCTGGTAGCCGGAGCCAGTGCCTATCTCCAACACCTTCTCATCGCCCTGTAAAGCAAGCTTGTCGGTCATATAGGCAACGATATAGGGCTGGGAAATGGTCTGCCCCAGGCCGATGGATAGGGGGCCATCCTGATAGGCGTAAACCCTCTGTTCGGGGGGCACGAATAAATGGCGGGGGACCTCCAGAAAGGCTTCCAGGACACGCGGGGAGGTGATCCCCCGGGCAGCAATCTGCCTTTCCACCATCCGCCTGCGGGCGGATTCAAAGTCAATTGTGCTCACAGGTCCATCCAGACAGTTCAGTTCAACAGGTAAGCCATGACCCATTGGGAGGTGGCCAGCAGCGCTTCGAGATGGGTGCGTTCATAATTATGGGAAGCGTCCACTCCCGGTCCGATCAGTGCCACCGCTACGTCACCGCCGGCCCGCCAGTAGGCTTCACCGTCGGAGCCGTAATGGGGATAGATATCCACCCGGTAAGGAACCTCGTATTCATCCGCCAGGGAGCGCAGCCGCTGGCTGAGGTCGTGGTGGTAAGGGCCGCCGGAGTCTTTGACGCACAGCGTGGCGTGAAATTCATCGGAGGTTTGACCGTCCCCAACAGCGGCCATGTCCACGGCCACCAGCTCTCTGATCCCCTCCGGCAGGCCGGCCGCTGCCCCGTGCCCAACCTCTTCGTAATTGCTGAAATGAAAGACTGTGTCCTGGACCGGCTGCAGGCCGGCGTCCTGCAGGGATTGAATGGCAGCCAGCAGGCAGGCAACGCCCGCTTTATCGTCCAGATGGCGGGAGCGCACAAATCCCTGGTTGATCTCCATCCGGGGATCGAAAGCCACGAAATCACCCACTTTGACCCCGGCCTGGCGGGTTTCCTCAGCGGAGCTGGAAACCAGGTCCAGGCGCACTTCCAGGGTATCCTCATTTCTCTCCGTGCCGCTGACATCCTTGCCGTAGACATGCCCGGAGGACTTGTGGAGCAGGATGCTTCCCCGGACGGGTTCCCCTCCGCTGGCCAGCACGGTGCAGCCTTCCCCTTCGATGGTATTCCAGGCGTAACTCCCTAGCTGACTCAGCTTCAGGCGGCCATTGCTTTTGATCTCCTTGACCATCGCGCCCAGGGTGTCGACGTGGGCGGTCAGGGCCCGCGGGGAGGTTTTTAGATCACCCGTCCAGCTGGCGATCAGGGCGCCCTTGACGCTGCGGTGGTAGCTGAACCCCGGCAAATTCTCCAGCTTCCCCTCCAGGAAGGAAATCGCTCCTTCTGTATAACCAGTAGGGCTGGGTATGGACAACAATTCTTGCAGAGTATCCAGCAGATATTCCCGGTCGATTTGCGGCAGTTTTTTCATAGGTCACCTTGATGTCAGGTAATTCCCTCAAAGGATTGGATGGCTTCCCGCCAGGAAGATTGCAGGGGAATGGTCCTGGCGCTCCGGTAGTCATAGGCTACCTGAACCGTTCTTGCTTCTCCGAAAACCTGCTCTCCCCCGCGCTCGCGGATGAGATATTCCATATCCAGGCTTTTATTTCCCAACCGGGAGACGCGTACTCCCACTTCCACCTGATCGGTCAGCTGGATGGGAGCTTTGTAATCCAGCTCAATCCGGGCCAGGATAAAGCCGATCCCCAGAAATGACTTGCCGTCCCATAAATCCAGATGTCGAATATAGTTGACCCGGGCATGCTCAAGATAAGTCACAAAGGCGGCGTTGTTGACGTGGCCCTGAGGATCGAGATCACCGTAGCGCACATCAATGGGCTGGAAAAAGCGGAAAACGGACATGAATTCATTATACTTGATGAGGGTTAGAAATTCCTGATTGACAGGCAACTTTTCCTCCTTTACACTTAAAGCAACACCAGCGCCTCACATCCAGCTGGCAACAATAGTTGGTGTTCTTCTACCCTGCAGATCCTCATCTATACAGTTTCCCCCCCTTTTTTTTACAACTTTCATCAGTTCCAGAGAAGTGGTTTCCCACATTTGATTGAAGTCACACCGTCAGAATGGGTTCTTCTTTATAACCTAATTCACAAGGAGGAAAAAACGCTGATGAACAAAAAGACCCTTGCCGTGCTCATAACAATCCTGATCGCACTAACGACTCTAGCAAGCTCCTGTTTTGATTTTGTCAAGCCAAACAGCGGGGACGACGCAATAGATCTTGTTGACGATGTGATTGATGATAGCAATCAGGACGATCAGCAAGCAGACGAAAACAATACTGACCTCGATCAAGCCCCCCCAGAAGAAGGCCCGGAGGATTGGTACAAGCCCCAGGTGCCATTTGCAGAGCAGTACGACGATCCCAGGCTGGGTTCACTGGATTGGGCTTTTAACATGCTCTATCCAACCGCTATGTCTGACGACCGGGCTAAGGTTGTGTTTACAGTAGACCCCCAAACAGGTAAATTGATCTATTCAATAGAGGGTCAGGAACCGGGCCTGTACCTACCTCAAGTGGACCTGATAGGTTGGGGTGATTTTACGCTGCAATACAACAGCGGTTGGTCCGGCCCGCCTCCCGACGTGGTTTTCCCCTGCGATCAGGATATCAACATTCTTCCTCCTGGCCAGGATTGGTTTACCATCTGCCCAGAGGGCGCTGCGGCCAGCACTGCGGACAGCTGGCATGTCGTTTACTCGGTCTTTGACGCGCCTATCCCCTGGGATGACGCAGACCATATCTATACCTACGCAGCTGTATTTGACGCCGATGGGATGCCTGACAACAATTTCCAGTATATGGAACCCTACAACTGGGATTACTGGCAGAATACCGATCAGTGGTACATTTTAGATTACCGAAATGAGAGCCCTGATGGAGGTCCGCCCTGGATGGTTTCTGTTCAGGGCCCAAACTGGGAGCCTATTGAATCCAATGCGCGGGCAGTGGTCTACGATAATTCCCTGCTCTGGATCATCCCAGCGGATGATTTCTCCGTTCTCACGCCCGGTGTCAGAGTCAGCTCCTTTGGTTCTACAGGTGGCTGGGACCCCGCCGATGTGGGTGGGGACGTAAACGGAAATGATCCGACTGAGACTTTAACCCCTCTGTCCAGCGACCCCATCTATGTCGTGGATCCACCATACACCCTGGCCGGTGTTGTCCTGGATGATGATTGGGAGATTTGCGGACCCGGGCTGTGCAAATATAACGAGGGCATCGCCGAATCTCAAAAGACATTCGTCTGGTGCACAGATCCAGATGATGGATGTTCAGATGCGGGAGGAGAATGCAGCTTGTTCAGCCGGGTGAAGGAGGATTCCCCCCAGGATCCAGCCTCCTGGACCTACATTGCTGGATCGAATGAGAAGATGCAAAAAGATTGGGATTATGCTTACCATTGTTTCTGCGTCAAATAATCAAATCTGGATATTTCGGTGGAATTGGGTATTCAAATCCGATTCCACCGAATGTCTGTCTTCAATATGTATTTCTAAAAAGAATTCAATCGAAGAAAGATGGAAATAAGATCATGAAAAAAAAACTGATGATATTGATACTCGTGATTGGATTATTGATTATTCTTCCAGGTATTGGATGCAGCAGTGGGCCAAAGAAAGATGCGGGAGATCAAATTATTGACGATTTGATCTCCGTATCCCAAAAGACCTCCACAGCTCAAGCCAAGGCCTCGGAAACAGAACCAACCCCAATTCCAACACCCCGCTATGATCCCTTCCAGGTCATCCTGGATTACGGTGGCTTTAACGATGAGTTGAAAGAATATATCCTTGATCTGGCATACATGGACCCCCACGCAGACTGGATCTACAGCATGGCAGGGATGATCGTCTCGGAAGAGATGGCGGAAACAGATATTCTCTTTCATACACAACTGTTCTTGATACTTGCAGGATCCCAAATTGAAGCCTTTTTTGGAAACACTCTCTTCCCTTGCGGGGAAGACATCGAAGGTGGCTTTGTAGTCTGCTCGTACGATCCTTTACCAATGGAGCCCGGAGGGATCTATCTTGTCTTGATGAAATTAGCAGAACCTGTTCCAACTTCCAGCTCGGAGCGGTTCTATACCTACTCGGTCGTTTTTGATGCAGATGGTGACGAAAGTAATAACTTCCAATTCAACCCTCCTTACGACTGGGATTTTTTCCAGAACACAGACCGCTGGTATATGCTGGATTACGCACCAACAACTGGGTGGATGTTGAATGTAAACGATATTGTCAGTGGTGAGTTTGGAGCTCCATCAGCAACCCGTGCAGTTGTGATGGGTGATATTGTGGCCTTCTTCATCCCCGCTTCGGAATTCTCTGTTGACTCACCGGGGTACAGAGTCACTGCGTTCGGCCATGACGGCACCTACGCACCAGAAACTTCTTGTGGCGATGTCAGTGGCTCGGACCCAACAGAACCGCTACTGCATTTCGAAGGGGATCTGATCACCTTAGAATAGAAATCGATATCCCAGCATTGAATATATCAGAGGGCTTCAGATTGCAACTGAAGCCCTCTGGTTTTCTTAGAATGTCATATAAACGGGGTGCTGGCGCTGAAAGGAGGACTTCCAGCGAGTATAATGTTCTGCTGTTATCAAGTCCTTATCGAACGCTCGGTGCTATATGGAAATTTTCAGCAGTCTGCTCACCATCCTGATCATCGTCACCCTGGGTATTATCAGCAGGAAAATCGGCATTTTTAAGCCGGAGCACGCCAAGACCCTGTCATCCTTTGTGTACTATTTTGGCCTGCCTGCCCTGTTCTTTGACAAGATCTCTCACCTGGACCTGTATGCGCTGGATCCCCAGCTGATTATTGGCACCATTCTGCCGAGCCTGATCATCCTGGCTGGACTGCTGTTCCTCTATCAGGTCAGCCTGCTGAAAAAGGACACCTATATTCTGCTCAGCCTTTCCATCAGCCTGGGCAGCTATGCCTTTTTTGGAGTGGCCTTCTTTGAGACCTTTCAGAATGGAAGATGGCTGGCAACCTCCATCTTGGCCGCTTCCCTGCTGGGCATACTGGGAATCGTCAGCACCTTGAGCCTGCTGGAATATGCCAACCGGAAAAATCGGCGCGGCGGATTCCTGGGAAAGATATTTTCCAATCCATTGATCCTCGCCATCCTGCTGGGCGGGATCAGCTCCCTGACCGGCATCAGGCTGGATTTTCTGAGCAACGCTCTGAGCCTGGTAGGTCAAACAGCCAGCGCAATTGCTATTTTTGTGCTGGGTATCTTCATCTTCGATCATTTTTCGCTGGAAACTTTGCGGGAGGCCCTGCCTTATTCCCTGTTCCGCCTGATAGCGCTCCCTTTGATCGCCTGGTTGACCATCCTGGTTTTCCTGCCAGGAGGGGCTGAGCTGAGCCAGTTCCTGCTGCTGGAGAACAGTATGCCAGCCGCTATCGCTTTGGTTGTATTCGCGGAAAGGTATGATTACAGGGTGGCCGAGACCGCCGGTCTGGTTATCCTGACCTCGATCCTCAGCTTTGGAGGACTGACCGCTATCTATTATCTATCCCGATTGGGTTTCTGAAAGAGAATCCCTTCCCCGGCTAGACCTCATCCCAGGAAGCCATTTCCCAGGGATAATCCGCCACTTCCCGAGCTTTTTCCCTCACAGCCGGATCGCTGGAGAACTTGCCCCGCAGATGGTCAGGCAGCAGCAGGGCGATTTCCTTCATGATCCGCTCGCCCAATTCATCCAGCTGGCGGCGGCGTTCTCTCCCCCTGCCCGTGACCTGCAGAGGGCCGTAGGGTTTCCCGATCCGGATGGTAATTTTGCTTTGGTTCTTCAAGCGCAGGGGAAAAGCGGATCTAAATCCTGTGAATCCGACCGGCAGGATGCGCGCTTTGGTCCGGGAAGCCAGATAAGCAGCTCCCGGCCGGGCCGGACGGATCATTTCTGCCCAGGCTCCCCCTTCTGGGAAAATGCCGAAAAAGCCCCTCTGCCGGAGGACATTTTCCGCATCCCGGATAGCCTTGCGGGAACCTGTCCCTCGATAGACGTACAGCACACCCCATAAACTGGGCAGCAGCTTGGCCCAACCAGGCGTAAATGCTGGATTTGCTCCTGTAAACATCTCAATCGACGGGGGCGCGACATGCAGCATGGCAATGGAGTCGGCGAAGCTGAAGTGATTGCCGGTCACGATCAGCGGACCTTCGTCAGGGATGTTCTCAGCCCCAATGACCTCTAACTCCGAGAAGGTGTGCAGCGCGATTGAGATCACACCCTTTAATACGGATCGGATGAAAAGTCTGCGGGGAACCTTGATGTCTGACATGAAGTGCTCCTTTTCCTACCTTCCGGTATTAATGGATTCCAGAAGGTGCTCGAACCTGGCTGACAAACCAGCCTGACGTACTATTCTATCAAAGAACCCGGCAGTGGATAAGTGTAAAGGGTGTTGCGGTCCCGGTCTGGATAATAATAGAGGATGTTCCGCTGATCCTGGTAGAAATCTGCCAGTTTCCGGTCAGTATGGGGGTTAATACTCCAGGCGAAGATCAGGGGCGAGTCCAGCTGCGGAGATTCCAGGACCAGCAAGCTCCCATAGGGCATCCAGTGCTTTGAATCAACGATCACCAGTGCAGGCTGATATTCCTCCACCACTTGAGATTCAAAGGGCAGCAGATCGGCTTTCTCAATTCCATAGAGCCCCTTCAAACCCCCCAGACGGGAAGGCAGGTAATAATAGAAATTAACGAATAACAGCAGGCCAAGGACCAGGACAATCAGCGGAGCTCGGCCCCTGGTCAGAGGCCCAGCACCAGCCTCATTCCCATCAGGTAATTTGATCCAGCCGGCCAGCCAGCTGATGCCTGCTGCAGATAGCAGGACCAAGCCAGGGAGAGCCTCAAAATAGTAGCGGGGACCATACAACCAGGAGCTCACCCAATACCCCAGGTAAAGGAGGATCAGGGAAATCGTGATCCCGGTCGAATAATAGGACAGGCGGGACTTACGGGCTGCCCACAATCCAAAGGGCAGGAAGATCCAGGATATCTTCGGCCAGCCAAACATATCGCTGGCAGCTACCCGCAGGCTGTAGCGGGTATTCCTCCATCCCTGGGACAGGCTGTGCCCACTTTCAGTGACACCGAAGCCTTTCCCAAAGCCAAATTTATCATAAGGCCACCACAAGGTATAGGGATTGGTGGTAAAGCTGCCGGTCACTGCCCGCTGCCAAACTGGATAGAGACTCAACAGCAGAAGGGTAATCCCTCCCGCGATCACGACCTGCCTGCGCTTCCAGCCCGGTCCCCGGTACAGGATCACCAGTCCCTCGAGGAAGAAAGGGACTGCCAGGGCCAGTGCAGTAAGCGGTCGGGTCAATCCCAGCAGTCCCAGACTTGCACCGGCAATGAGTGAGGGATTTAGTCTGGCCTTTTCCTTTCTGTCCTCCAGTCCAGCGACCCAGAACAGGATGAAAATCAGCGCCAGGACCAAACTCCACAGGTGAGACAGCAGTGAACCTGCCAGGATCAAGAAAACCGGTGAGGTTCCCAGCAACAAGGCTCCTAAAAAAGCGGTCTGCTCCCCGAGACTGCGCTTACCTAGCTGGTAGGTCAGCCAGATGGCCAGCCCGGCCAGCAGAGGGTTGATCACAGCCGGCCAGCCAACCCGGACGCCCAGTGAGAGGATCGCTGGCCAGCCCGGAGGGTATTTTGCGAAGCGCTGTCCATGGTAATCGACCACAAAGGGTACCAGGAAGCTCTTGGAAAATTCAGGGGTTGGTAGGCTGAGGTTTCCCCCGGCCAGAACCCTGGCCTGCCAGAGATAGGCGAACTCATCTTCCAGATGGGGTAGATTTTCGAAGACCAGCCAGCCAACCAGGGCGGCTGCCAGGATCACAGCCACACAAAGAATCAGCGCCAGGCGGTCCCAGATTGAGCGCATAAAGTCAGGCGTTCACCGTTCGCAGAGCTTGCAAAGCCCTATCATGGAAGATACCGTTAGTAGCACAGATTCCCCGATTGTATTTCAGGGTTCTGCCCTGAGAGAAATCCAGCGCTTTTCCATCCAGATCCGTTACTCGCCCTCCGGCTTCTTCAACAATGACCGATCCCGCAGCCTGGTCCCAGATCTTTTCCCGGTAATCCAACCTGTCAGGCGACAGCAAGCGCAGATAAATCTCGCCTTTTCCGGAGGCCAGCAGGGCATATTTCGCCTGGCTGTCCATTCTAACCGGATCTGCCCTGCTTCCCAGCTCGGCTTGAAAAGCTTCTATTAAATTGGAATTGGTATGGCTGGATTCATAAGAGCGCAGCAGTCGGGCCTGCCCCGGATCGGTCCTGTCAGATACGTGCAGGCGGGTGAAGTGATTCCCGGAGCGATATTTCTTCAGGGAGGTAACCCAGCTGCCCTCCCCCCGCCTGGCAACCACCAGGGACCCCTCTCCTCCGAAGGTTTCCTGCAGATCCGGGTCGAGATTGGGGCAGCCCAGGACGCCTAGCTGAACCCTCCCTTTTTCAACATACGCCAGGGCGCTGGCGTACTGGGCCCGGCGCAGAAACCCCTTGGTGCCGTCAATGGGATCAAGGGTCCAGTAATTATCTCCCGGCTCATCTACTCCCCGGTCAATGGCGTCACAAACCTCCTCGGGGGTTATTCCCGGGATCACCCGGCTGACAAAATGGGTGATCCTTTCCAGGGTCTGGCGTTCTTTCGGGGAACGCAGGACTTCAGCCTGTTCCTCACCGACCAGCAGTTCTCCCGGGAAGGACTTATCCAGCAAGGATCCCACCACTGCCTGAGCTGCGAAATCCGCTACTGTCACCGGGGAGCGGTCGTCCTTGGTTAACGCTTCAGTCACCATCTCTTCCTGGATAGCAGCTGCCAGATTAGCTGCCTGCTGAACCGCCTCCAGGGCAAATTTAATACGGGGGTCATTCCAATTTATCATCACTAGCACCTGTCTCTATCTAATTGACAAAACATTAAACCGGAACCGCCGCGAGATCATATACCATTGCCCCGCTGATCCGCACGGGAGCAATTTCCCCTACCGGGAGATCCCCTTCCACGATCACCATGCCGTCTATTTCGGGAGCGTCCCGGTAGCTGCGGCCCAGGGAAATCAACCCACCTCCTCCTTCCACCTCTCCCTGACCCTCTATCAGCACATCCAGGGTCTTTCCGATCAGGGCTTGATTTTTCTTTAAGGAAATCTCCTGTTGGGCCAGCATCAACGCTGCCAATCTTTCTTCCTTCACGTCCGCAGGAACCGGGTCCCCCAGCGGCTCCGCTCCGGTGCCTGGCTCAAATGAATATTTGAACACACCCACCCGGTCAAACTCCAGATCCTCTAAGAAATCCAGCAGCCGCTGAAACGACCGCTCCGTTTCACCAGGATAGCCGACGATGAAAGTGGTGCGCAGCGCCAGCCCTGGCATTTTCTGCCTGAGCTTTTCCACGGTTTGATAGACCCATTCTATGTTGGCAGGCCGGCGCATGCTTTTTAGGATCTCTGGATCCGCATGCTGCAGGGGTATATCGATATATGGCAGGATCTGGGGATTGTCTGCCATCACCCCGATCAAGGAATCAGTAATATATCCCGGATAGGCATACAGGATCCTTATCCAGCTTACGTCCGGTACAGTATCAGACAGAGATGTGAGCAGAGTCGCTAAACCATCCTTCATCCCCAGGTCGTGTCCGTAATCTGTCGTATCCTGGGCAATTAAATTGATCTCCTTCACTCCCCGGGACTGCAGATAACGGGCATCAATCAGGATCTCCTCCACAGGGCGGCTGATGGCAGTCCCCTTAATGGCGGGAATGGCGCAAAATGCGCAGGTACGGCGGCAGCCATCAGCGATCTTCAAAAAGGCGCTGCCTCCCTCAATATGGGCTTCATGGGTGCCTTCAGGAGCCCGGCCCACAACCGGAGCATCCGGGAGGTGATAAAGTGGCAGGGGAGCCCGGCCGGAACGGAGTCCTTTGAGGACCTGGAGAATATCCATCCAGCGCCGGGTGCCTAACAAACCATCAATACCCGTGACTTTCTTTAAAACCTCCTCACCGTAGCGCTGGGTCAGACAGCCGGCAGCCACCAGAAGCTGTCCCGCTTTCTTGCTGGCAGCCAATTCATTTAAAACCGCGTAGGATTCCTCCCTGGCCGGCTCAATGAACCCGCAGGTGTTCACCAGGATCACTTCCGCTTGAGCGGGGTCCTGTTCCGGGCGATAGCCTTCTCCCTGTAACAGCTGGGCCATCGCATTGGAATCCACGGTATTCTTGGCACACCCGAGGGAAACCAGGTGAAAGGTCTTTTCATTCATAACACAGGGCCAGGTGGAAAATAAATAATCTCTCCGTCAGTCAGACGGCGTTGGCGTCAAACTCGGCTCAGGGGTATCGCTGGGCGTGGGGGTCAGCGTGATAGTAGGTGTAGGCGTCGCAATGCCTTCTGCCGTAAAGACCCGGTCGACCACTTCGCCGAACAAACCCATAACACCCAGATCGCGCTGATTGTAAATCACATCTACGCCAGCAGCATTGCCGGTAAGCACTTCGATGCTCAATTCCCCACCGAATAATTTCATGCTGCCGGGCTGCAGCCGTCCCTCAAAAGCCGTGATGTTATCCACGATCACCCGCACCCAGGTGCGCTGCAGGATAACAAGCTGTACCTGGATTTTCTCGTTGCCGGTCAACCCCGGCGTTGGGGTAAAATCTGGATTCCCTTCACCATCACCGAGAATTTCCACCGTGGGAGAGATGTCCACCTCAATATCCCCAGGCGTGCTTTCTGGGAGAGCCAGGGTCGCTGTCGGTGTGGATGTCGGCAGCAGGATATCCGCCACCGCGGGGATTGTCGGGGTGTTGTCCAATGAAGAGCCATTCCCATCAAAAATGAGCAGGCCAGCCCAGATAGACACGCTCCCGATCAGGACCACAACCCCGGCCCATAACAAAGTCGGGTTGGCAAGGAATCTCCTCAGCCAGACTGCCCGGGGAGAACTGGAGGGTACTCCCGGAATGCCTTCCCGCTGGATCTTCAGTCGGCTCTGCAGAACATCAGCGTAGCTGAGCAGCAGCGGATCCGGATCCAGTCCAAGGAACTGGGCATAGTTCTTTACCATGCCTTTTCCCTGCACCGTGGATGGCAGGTCTTCCAGGCTGCCCCTTTCAATGGCTTCAAGATATCTTTCGGGAATATAGATCTGCTCAGAGACGTTGGCGATGGTGAAACCCAGCTTTTCGCGCTGGGATTTTAATACCTCTCCAATATCCTCCAGAAGAGCGGGGGGAGCGCTGACGTTCTCCTTCTCGGAGGTTGACTCTTCCAGGTCAGTCTCCTCGTCCAGACCATCCTCCTGGAGGAGCGACCGCAGCTGCCGGATCAGCGGGTCGGGTTCTATATCCAGGGCCCGGGCATAGGAGCGCACAAAACCCTTCCGCTGAACAGATGACGGCAGCGCATCCCAATTGTCCTCCTCGATGGCGGCCAGATATCTCTCGCGGATCCTGGTGACCAGGGAGATTTCCTCCAGGGTCAGCTTCTTTTCCTGGCGGGCATTTTTCAATATCTCACCGATTGATGGATTTGTCTCAGCCATGGGTCAATACAAAGACCGGTCTGGCCAGCAGCTTGGCTGAACCCAGACCGGTTTTGATATCCTTCAGATTAGCTCAGTTTCAGGCTTGGTGGTCTTCTTCAGCGTCTTCCTCTGACTCTTCTGGAAGTTCAGCCTCTGCGGTCTGTTCGCCCTCTGCGCTGGCAGCTTCTTGCTCCTCCAGCTCAGCCTGTTCCTCTTCCAGTATCTCGGCCAGCGCCTCTTCTGCCTTGAGGGCTTCTTTCTCTTCCTCTTCCAGAGCTGACTCAGGAGACTCGCCTTCCCGGTGTACGATAATCTCGATCTGTGGGATCAGGTCAACAGTCAAACGGACAGCCACTGTGTGTTTTCCAAGCATGCGCAGCGGCTGGGATTCGATCTGCCTGGCTGTCACCTCAAGGCCGATCTCTTCACTGACGACCTCGGCAATCATCTGGGCGTTGATGGAACCGTACAGCCGGCGGGTTTCACTGGCTTTAGCGGCAAATGTGAAACGCTTGCCTTCCAGCTGTTCAGCAACACCGCCAAGCTCTTGGTTGACCTTGGCCCTTTTGATCTCCCCTTGCTTTTTGATCCGGCCAGCCTGCTTCATGGCACCGGGCGTCGCCAGAACAGCCAGCCCCTGAGGCATCAGATAGTTGCGGGCGTAACCTGGAGCGACCTTTTTGACCTCTCCGGCGCGGCCTAATTTATAGACGTCTTCTAACAGCAGTACTTTCATGGTATCTAGCCCTTTCTCCTTATCTATGATTAGCTTACATCCCTGGCGAAGGGTACAACGCAAGAGACGCCGGAAAATTTTACCAGATGGCTGGGTGGAGGTCAATAAGCGGCAGCAGGGGAAATAGGTTTATCCGGTTTCTGCCCCAGCGGAGATGTTCCCCGGCCGATCCCTTATCTGCGGGAAATGATCGCCCAGGCGGCCAGGCCGATCAGCAGGATCAGCTCGACTATGAAAACCACTCCTGATCTGCGTTCCGGCCTGCGATCCTGCAGGCGCACAACCGGGGGAGCTCCCTGCAATGTGAATTCGGGGCCGCCAAACCAGGTGAAGGCTATCCCACCCAGCAGCCCCCCGAAATGGCCCCAGTTATCGATCCCTGGCGAGAGTCCGATGATAAAATTGATCACTGCCACCTGCGTGATTTGCCACAGCGCCTTTCCAAATCGTTCACCGTACAGCTGCTTATGCTGGTAAATGAAAACCCCTTCAGCGGCCAGCAAACCAAAGATAGCTGTGGACGAACCTAACGAGGGAGAGGCTGTTAACAGGAAGGAACACAGGTTCCCGCTGATACCGGAAAGCAAGAACAAACCAAGAAAACGCCAGTGGCCAAAGAAGTTCTCAACCGTGCGGCCCAGGATATAAAGAGCGTAAAGGTTGAACCCCAAGTGCAGGATCCCACCGTGCAGAAACATCGCAGTGATCAACCGCCAGTACTGACCGTCGATGATGGCTTCATTGATCTTCATCCCTAATGCTGCCGGCAGATCCTGGTGGTACAGATACCCTGTCAACAGCTGCAGAAGGTAAATGACCGTCATCAGACTCATCAGGGCGATTGTGACCACAGGCTTTCTTTCTGGCAGCTGCAGGCGGACTTTCTCTGGCTGCACCCGCTGTTCATCCCCCGCCCTGCTGCTGGGCCTGTCCGCAGAGCTATCCGGAGACAGGCCAATTTCCCCCCGGGTTACCAGGCGCTTGAAGTGGATTGGTCCAGCGCTGTTGGCCGAGATATAGGGCAGATCGATCTCCGCGTGAGGGTTCACCCTCAACTCTCGATAGGCCTGTTCAGCTCCGGCCCGGATCCGCTGCAGAGCAGCTGGATCCCCGGAGAGATCCAGACCATACCGCTGATAAATTTCGGAGAGAATGCTGGAAATCAGCTTTTGGATGCCAGGATCTGATGGGGTAAAAACCTGTAAAGGAGAATCTGTCATAATTTGACATTCCGCTGCTGAACCTTGTGCTGCTCCGCTTTGATGATTGCCTCAATGGTGTCCACCGTCTCTTCCAGGCGATCATCTTTATTGACAACGATATAGTCAAACAAGGGAATTTTATTGTATTCCTGTCTGGTGGTGGCAATCCTCAGTTTTAAACTTTCCCTGGTCTCTGTGTTGCGCTTCTTTAAGCGGCGGATCAATTCCTCTTCATTCTGGGGAGTGAGAAAGATCAGCAGGGCGTCCTGGACTATATTTCTGACAGTCTCAGCGCCCTGAACATCCACACGCATGATCACATTCTTGGAGCTGGCAAGGGCTTCCCGGATCTGGGATTTAGGAATACCCTTGTAATCCTGGTAAACCACCGCGTATTCCAGGAGCTCGCCCTCGTCGATCATTCTGGCAAACTCGTCCTGGGTGAGGAAAAAATAATCCACACCATCAACCTCGTCAGGGCGGGGGGGACGGGTTGTGGCCGTGATCACAAAATGGAACGGCAGCCCCCGTGCTTTCATCTCTTCCAGAACAGAGTCTTTCCCCACCCCGGAGGGTCCGGAGATCACTATCAAGAGCGGGTTGGGTTCATCCAGACCAAAGGGGACAGCAGCTGATTCCGAACTCATGTCAAATTTCCTTTTCCAGTATAATTTATTTGAACATCAGTTTTCTAATTGACAGGTAATGCTATGCCAACATATGAATACCGGTGTAATGATTGTAACCATAAATTTGAAAAATTCCTGACCTATCAGGAGTATGAAACCGCCACTGTCAGCTGCCCCGCGTGCGGGAGCTCCCATCCAGAGCGGATCATCAGGCCTGTCCGAATTGCCAGGGCGGAAAAAGCCCGCCTGGAATCCCTGGCTGATCCATCCCAGCTGGAAGGTCTTGATGATGACCCCCAAACGCTGGGGAGGATGATGCGCCAGATGAGCTCCGAGCTGGGAGAGGACATGGGAGCGGAATTTGATGAAGTGGTCGACCGCCTTGAAAAAGGACAGACACCAGAAGAGATTGAGCGGGATTTGCCTGACCTGGGTGCTGATGGGGGAATTCCCGGCCCTGAACTCGGCAGCTGACTTCCCACCTTCCCTGCCAGATTGACCCCGAACCCTCTACCTAAAAGCCCCAGCCCTGAAGTCGATCCAGAAGGATTTCCCGGAGGTCTGACCGCACTTCTTCAAAGGACCTATCAGCGTCCACCACCACCCAGCGCTGCGGCTCCTTCCGGGCCATTTCCAGATACCCGTCCCGCACCCGGTGGTGGAACTCTATATCATAAGCATCCAGACGGTTAACCCCCCCGGCGCTCACCCGGCGCTCTAAGCCCACTTCCGGAGCCAGGTCCAATAATATGGTCAGATCCGGGATCAAACCGCCAGTCGCATAATGAATGATGCCCTGCAATGAGGCCAGGGTGTTCTGATGACCGTAGCCCTGATAGGCCAGAGTGGAATCCGCATACCGATCGCTCACTACAATTCCACCTTTTGCCAGGTGGGGTTTAATGACCTCATCCACCAGCTGAGCCCGGGCTGCCTGATAGAGCAAGGCCTCCGTACGGTCTACCATAGCGGTGTTCTTTAGATCCAGCAGAGTGGCCCGGATCTGATCTCCAATAGGAGTTCCCCCGGGCTCCCGGGTTCTCAGGACAGGATAGCCAGCCTGGATAAGCTCGTCTACCAGCAGGTCCAGCTGGGCGGTCTTTCCGCTGCCATCGGGCCCTTCAAAGGTGATAAATCTACCTGGTCTTTTTTCCATGAAAACAATTCCTGCTGGGGTGGTTGCTAAATCAGGAGTCCTCCCGGAATATGCGCACCCGGCGGTTGGGATCCTTGCCGTAGGAATGTGATACCAGGTTCGCCTGGGAAACCATCTGGTGCTGCAGGCGCCGGATGGAGGAAGGCGCCGGAGGCAGCTCTACCCAGTGTTCTCCATTCAGAACAGCCTGGATCGCTCCCTGGGTTTGCTGGAGGGCCAGCTCGTCACTCTTGGAAAGAGAGCCGTTCTTGAGGTTAAATATATCCTTAAGCAGATGCTCCATGCGGCTGATGGTGTTGGAACGCAGCACATAGATGGGCAGGCCCAGCTGCTCAGCTTCGGCGATTGCTTTGGGGTTATCCCGGTAGTGGTGCTTCAGCGTGACAGCGAGCTTGGCGTCACTGACCTGTTTTTCGATTGTCACCGGCACATTCAGATTCCGGGCCGCCTTTAACATCCGATCCCTGGCAACTCCATAGGTAAAGATCGGCAGGGATTCCAGGTTTTCCCTGTCCAGCTGCCAGTTTTGGTCCCTAACCCTGAATTCACCCTCGGGGAAAGGGTCCGAACCAATTTTCTGGAGCACCGGCTTGCTGGGTTTCTTCTTGATGGTGATCTTCCCATCCGCGGACCGGGACCTGATCTCAGGAACAAGGATTTCTCCCCGCAGCAGGGAATCCACCGCTGAAGCGACGTCCTGGTGAATGGCCAGTCTGTCCCGGGTCTGAATTTCAATCAGGACATGGAAGGTGGGATTGGAGCGCCGTTCCAGGACGGTTTTTTGGGTCCCCCTCCTTTTAGCTTCCTCATCGGAAAGTGTCACGGATTCTATTCCGCCTACCAGGTCCGCCAGGGTGGGGTTGATGAGCAGGTTCTCCAGGGTGTTGCCGTGGGCAGTCCCGATCAGCTGAACTCCGCGCTCGGCGATCGTCCGGGCTGCCAGCGCTTCCAGGGTGCGGCCAATCTCGTCGATCACGATCACTTCCGGGTTGTGGTTCTCAACCGCTTCGATCATCACTTCATGCTGCAAAGACGGCTCGGCTACCTGCATCCGGCGGGCTTTGCCAATCGCGGGGTGGGGCACATCGCCATCCCCGGCAATCTCATTAGAAGTGTCCACGATCACCACTCGCTTGTTATCCGCCAGGATGCGGGCGGCTTCCCGGAGCATGGTTGTCTTTCCCACTCCCGGGCGGCCAAGGATCAGCAGGCTCCTTCCGCTTTCAATCAGATCCTTGACAATGTCAGTGGTTCCATAAACGGCCCGACCTACCCGGCAGGTCAGGCCCACGATCGTCCCCATGCGGTTCCTGATCGCCGCAATCCGGTGCAGAGTGCGAGCCAAACCAGCCCTGTTATCGCCGTCAAACTTGCCAATGCGGTCAACGACGTATTCGATTTCCTTCTGGGTGATCTCATTGCTGGAAAGTTCCAGCTCCTCATCAGCAAAGCGAGCGGTTGGCACCCGCCCCAGATCCAGGATGATTTCGATCAAGTCCGCGTTTTTTCCCTGGGCAGTGATCGCCTGGCTGATTTCGGGGGGAAGCACCTCAAAGAGGGAATCGAGATTGTCGGTAATTCTGTGATTTGACATGGTATCAATTCTTGATCTTGGTATTGGATATCGGGGTAGTGATATCCGGTTGCTTTTCAAAACCCTGCACCGCAAAGGTTTGCTTGGCAATATAGTGGACAGCCATTTTCTTTACCAGGGCGAGCTGATTTTCGCCTGGCTGGGCACCCAGACGCTCCAGCGCAGAGACCAGCCCTTGCTGATAAGACCGCACCCGGACGTACACTTCCCGGGTATTCCGGTAGGGTAAATGGAACAGCAGGGCGCTGATGTATTCATCAATCAGGGGCAGAGTTGGATCCAGGGTAATATCGAGCAGGATGCCCTGGGGTCCAAACTGGGTGAGCGCCATGCCGACCAGCTGGCCGCTGTGCCAGCTGACCATGCCCTGCGCATCAGGGAAAATCGGAGGAGGTTCAACGTGCTGGATCTGCCCGGGCAGGACTCGCTGGCACAGGGATTGGGCCAGCTGATTATCACCCCGGGCAGCTGGGATCCAGGATCGCTGTCCGGAGCCGTAGGGAACCTGGCGGGGCAGCTTCCAGATCTGCTGCTCCGCATAGGACCGGAACCCACAGCCGGTAAGAATCTGCTCTGCCAGGGAATTCCGGGGGGCTTCTGCCAGGATCTGGATGGCGCCCCGTTCCGCTGCTGCACTTGCCAGATGGGAGATCAAGGGGCTGAAATCACGCTCGGTTCCCGAATCTCGCGGGGCCAGAAAAGCGATTCTGGCAGAGAGGTTCTTACGAGCCAGGGTGATCTGACCGAGCAGCATTGGCCAGTGATCCCCTTTCAGAGGATCGACAGCTGCGTAAAACTCACTAGCGGGAAAGAGGATTGACAGCAAAGAGCTGGAATACAACCCCGGATTGTAAACAAGCCGCAGGGAATTATCCAGGATCATCCTCTGGTCCTGATAGCGATGTAAACCTTTCAAATCCTGCCAGGTAAGCTTTCGCGCCATAATCTCTCGGGGTTCAGCTGGCCAGTTTCTCAATCACCATGTTAATGAAGTACCTGTGCACCCGGTCGTCATCGGTCAGTTCGGGGTGGAATGCGGTGGCCAGCAGGTGTCCCTGCCGGGCAGCGACTATCCTCCCGTCTGGCAGTGATGCCAGGACTTTTGCCTTACCACTTACAGAATCGATCAACGGGGCCCGGATGAAAACGCCATGGAAGGGAGCGTCCTCATTTGAAACTTCCTTCAGGGCAGGGATTTCCAGATCGATTTCGAAACTGGCGATCTGCCTGCCAAAGGCATTCCGTTCAACGGTGATATCCATTAATTCCAGCAGGGGCTGATCCCGCCGGGCGTCTTTAGAGAGCAGAATTGCTCCGGCACAGGTGCCCCAGATGGCTCTCTCTTTCCCGAACTCACGCAATGGTTCCAGCAATCCAAAATCGACCGCTAGCTTGCCGATCGTGGTCGATTCCCCCCCAGGTATGATCAGGCCATCCAGGTTCTCCAGCTGCTCCGGCAGCCGGACCTCACGGACATCCACCCCAATCTGCCGGAGCATTTTCAGGTGCTCGAGGAAAGAGCCCTGCAATGCCAGCACACCCACCATCAGTTGGCCAGACTCAAAATCAGGGTGGGGTTGTCCTGTTTTCATCAACGCTCTGTGCCCATCCCGCCTGACTTACCAGCCCCGTTCTGCCAGACGTTCGTTCTCCGCCAGATCCATAACATTGCGGCCGACCATGGGCTCACCCAGATTCCGGCTGACCTCAGCCAGGATTTGCGGGTTGTCATAATGGGCCACGGCTTTGACGATCGCCGCTGCCCGCTTGGCTGGATCACCTGATTTAAAGATGCCCGAACCAACGAAAACGCCATCCACTCCCAGCTGCATCATCAGTGCGGCATCTGCTGGAGTGGCGATTCCTCCGGCCGCAAAATTCACTACTGGCAGGCGTCCCAGCTGGCGGGTTTCCATTACCAGTTCATAGGGCGCACCAATATTCTTGGCGAAGGTCATCAGCTCTTCTTCCGGCATATTTACCAGCTGGTTGATCTCGCCCAGCACGGTCCGGGCATGACGGACAGCTTCCACCACGTCGCCGGTTCCGGCTTCTCCCTTGGTGCGGATCATGGCAGCTCCCTCGCCAATGCGCCGCAGGGCTTCTCCTAAATTTCTACAGCCGCAGACAAATGGCGTCTTAAAGGCATGCTTGTTGATATGGTATTCCTCATCAGCCGGGGTCAAAACCTCGGACTCGTCAATATAATCAACTTCCAGGGCCTCCAGAATCTGGGCTTCCACAAAGTGTCCAATGCGGGCCTTGGCCATCACCGGTATGGACACACTTTCCATGATCTGGATAATCAGCTCAGGATCGCTCATGCGGGCAACGCCGCCATCCGCGCGGATATCCGCAGGGACCCGTTCCAGGGCCATGACTGCCACCGCACCTGCATCTTCAGCTATCTTGGCGTGCTCAGCAGTGACCACATCCATGATCACGCCACCTTTTAACATCTGAGCCAAGCCTTTTTTCGTTTTGAATGTACTAACCTGGGATTCCATCTTACCCGACCTCCTACCTGGGAGCTCACTCCAGGAAATCAGCTCCGGTGAGCTCATTTTCCATGCCAAAACCCATCCAAACACCTTCCATTTCTGGATGCAGTCAGGCACCTCAATTGCAATTTGATTCTACCACGCGGGAAATAGCGAGGCAAATTCAAGCAGCGGGATTAACGAAATTTAGACACTGACCCCGGCGCATGGTTCAAAGCGAACAGACCTTAGATAACTTCCATCTAGAATATTGAGTATCCTGCCGTCAGCCTAAGGCTGGAATGGTCAGCGGGGCATGACGTTCAGGCGAATTGCCGTCCGAACGTTGCCGTCAATCTCAACGTCAACAAATTCGGGTATGCTGACAACATCATAGCCATCCTCAGCCAGGTAATTGCGCGCCAGAGCCAGGGCCTTAACGGCCTGATTCACTGCACTGGCTCCTATTGCCTGGACGTTGACAAACTGCCGCTCGCGAAAAATGCCTGCTATAGCCCCCGCTACGGCTGAGGTCCGGGACGTCGCTGAAACTTTGATGATATCCACATTGTCGGTATCCATGATATGCTCCCTGGATTAAAACCTAGGCCAAATCTAGGGTAATGCCTATTCACTTGGGTGATTCCATTGTACAAAATGCCAGAGCATAAATCAAGAACCGGTGTTCCCGGGGTGAAAAGAGACAATTTTAAAGACATGTAACATAAGTTACATATCTTTGTTGCAGCCTGGGGTAGAATACAGACAGTCTGAACCCGGTGCGATTTGACCCGCCCCGGTAGTGAGTCTTTCCCAGGAAGGTGCCAAATGTCAGAAGAAACCCTTTACATCGAAGATCTGGAAGGGCTGATCGATGTTTTTCCCCCTGACAGCATTCTCAGCAGGACGGTTTACCAGGACGAGAGCCTGAAGACCATTCTGTTTGGCTTTCAGCCCGGCCAGGAATTATCTGAACACACTGCCTCGGTGCCTGCCATACTGCATTTTATCAAAGGCCAGGCAGAGGTGGTCCTGGGGGATGAACACCAGATTGCCCGGCGCGGGACCTGGATCCACCTCCCCGCCAATCTATCGCACAGCATCCTGGCTCAGGATAACACCTTGATGCTGCTGACCTTGATTACCAGATAAGTGAGTGATCCATGGAAATATTAGCGGTTATCAGCGGAGAATACGGCAAGCGGCACGTTGAGAATATCACCGCCAACGGGCCTTCCAGCTGGCAGGTCTCCACCTGGAAAGCACCCCCTGTCTTCCCACCATTCATCGATGATCCAGAGGATTTCCTGCCGGAGGAATTTGCCCCGGCGGATCTGATCCTGTCCTTTGCAGAACATAAAGGAGCTGCTGAATTGCTGCCCGATATAGCCCGCCTGACCGGGGCTAAAGCAGTGTTAGTAGCCGTCGACGACGAAGCCTGGCTCCCCAGGGGATTGGACCGCCAGCTTCACGGCTGGCTGGATGCTATGAATATTGCCTGCGCCACCCCCAAGCCGCTTTGCTCGCTTACACCAAGTACCTACGGGGTGACCCGCCACGAACAGGCTGAATATCACAGCCCCCAGATCACAGAATTTGCCACATATTTTGGAAAGCCTGAACTAAAGCTGGAAATCGACCCTGAGGCCGGTGTCATCACTGCTGTGGAAGTCCAGCGGGATGCGGTCTGTGGCTGCGCCAGGGCTGTCGCCCGGGATCTGATCGGGGTTTCAGTGAACGATGCGGAGGAAAAATCCGGGCTGCTGCACCACCATTATCCCTGCCTGGCCAGCATGGTGAAACTGCCGCACTTCAACCACGATACACTCATGCACGTCTCCGGCCAGCTGCTGAAGAACAATGTCGGGGAGCAGGTGAAGCCTTACAAAACCGTGCGCCAATTTAAACCGGGCAAATACTCAGAATAAATTTCAGGGTTTTCCCTTTTCAGCGAATTGTTGAAGTAAATCTGGATCAGCGATCTTGAACTCTGTCCTGTTGATTTGAATCGCGCCTTTGTCCGCAAAATGGTACAGGTGTCGGCAGACCATCTCCCTGGTCGAGCCGATGCGGGCTGCCATCTCATCCAGTGTCAGATCGCGTGATACGGTAGAGCCCGGCTGCTCATTAAATTGATCGAGTAGGAGATGGGCCAGGCGGCCGGCAACAGGCTGAAAGGCCAGCTCCTCCAGGATACGGCTTGCCAGCATCATGCGCTCCGCCATCAACTGGGCCAGGTCCCAGGTGAACTGACCGTTCTCGACCAGGTAGGGCAGCAGCTTTTCCCTGGACCACAGATAGAGCCTGGTCTCCAGGCTGGCTACCAGCGCCACCGGCATACCAATGCCTTCTTTGAACAAGCCTGCCCCCCAGAACACTTCACTTCTCCCCAGGGTGATAACCACCAGGCTGCGTCCCGCAGGGGATTCTTTCAAAGCGGTCACCTGTCCCTTTTGAACAAAGAACAGATAAGGCCAATCTGAACCATAATGGGTGATCCACTGACCTTCAGGGTAAGTCCGGCTGAAACCCAATCGCGTCAGGGCTTCCAGCGCCTGCGGCTCCAGTCCAGAGAATAAGGGATTGCTGGCCAGTTTATCCGAAATATCGTCCATTGTCATCCAGCCCTGGTAGATCAGGTCCGGCTCCTGACCTGATTATACTCAATCAGCCAGCCATATCAGTATTTGCGTTAAGTCAAAGATAAACTAATGGCATAATTCTATAATAGTCAACAAATCAGTAATTGCATCCCATCATAGGAGGAAAATATGCAAGAGACTCCCCAGAAAAATCGCACGGTCATGGCTATCATCGCAGTGGTAATCGGCTTATTAATGACTTATTTGATCCCATTCCTGATCCAAACCTCCCTGGAACGCGTCCTGGTGAACCTGATGGCTCATATAGAAGCCGGTCACCCGACCTTCACCAGCGGGTTAAAGTTGTTTGATTTCTTCTACCCGGTCTGGCGGGCGGTTATCTTTGTGGCCGGCGCTACTTTGATCGTCATATCCGGGCAGATCCGTAAAGGCGCGGAGTGGACCTACCCGCTGGCAATCGCTTTGTTCGCGCTGCCTTCTATCGGCGGCATGTTCATGTTCCTTCCGTACGTCAGCTTTGTGGATGGATTCCCCCTGCCCATGACCATTTCCTGGATCGGCCTGACTGGATATTTCAGTTATATATTTCTGCGCAAAGCTGAGCGTTCGGTCAAATGGACCCGTTTTGGCGCTCTGACCTTCCTGGGCATGCTCTGCACCCACGGTTTCACCATCGGTGTCGGCGCCCAGCGCACTATGTGGACCCGCCCGGGGCTTCCCCTCTATCCGGATTTCACCTGGTGGCTGTTCAACTGGGTCGGCGAGGTCAACTGGGTAGCGATCATTCTGGTCTTCGCAGCCATCCCCCTGCTGGCTGTTGGCAAGCGCAAAGGCTGGTGGTTCGCGGTGACCGGGGCAATTGCCATCCTGATGATCAACATCCCCACCCAGTTCATTCGCACCAAAACTTTGGATTACCTCTACGGATCAATCCTGGCAGCCGGGGTGTTGATTTTCACACTGGTCCCATATTTCAAAAAACGCTTATTGGCGGAGGAAAGCACCCCTGAATAAATCGTACCTTCACCCCTGGCAATGAAACCTGGCGCAGCCACCTGTTGCACATTGGACAGTGCTGCGCCGCCTTTAATTCGAAAAGGAGTACCGGATGAAATCACTTAAGAACAATCACAAAGTTGGTGTCGTACTATCTGTGCTCGGCATCCTGGTCGGTTTCCTGGCGCTTTATCTCATCGCCGCAACCTACATGCCGGTTGTGGAAGGAAAAATCCTCGATGGGCGCCCGGACGAAGCCATCACGGTCAGGATCGTCTATGCCTTGATGGGTTGGATCGGTATGGCAGGGGGAGCTGCCTGGGCTACGGCGCTGTATGGATTTGCCGCTAAAAAAGAATGGGCCTGGGGGTTGGGGGTCGCGGCCGCAACTGCCCAGATCCTGTCTGGATTCTTCCCAATGATCCCCTCTGCCAGCATCAGTCTGCCAACCCCCACGATCTGGGTCTTTCTGGCAGCGTTTGTGCTCTGGTTTGGGATGCTCTTGATCGGGGGAGTGAACTCCAAAATCATCACCCTGGCGTTCGTTTCAGGATTGGCCTATGTGATGACCTTCATTGATGGGGTAGGTGCCATCTCGCGCTATCAAACTGTCAAAGAGTCCTTCCCCGTCGGCATGTACGCTGTGGGACAGATGGTCAACTGGTGGGCCGGGGCTGCCTGGGCCGTGTTCATCTTCGCCCTTGTGAAGGGCAAGTCATGGACGATACCGATGGGTGTATTTGCGGCCTCGCTGGCTGTCTTTGGCGGGTTGCCTGTTGGCGTTACAGACGTCATTCGCCTGGGTCGTTTTTCGATGTTCCTGCCTGGCCCAGGCCTCAGCGCGATCATGCTGGTGGTCATCCTCCTGCCGGGCACCCAGAAGACCATCAAGGGATGGATTGCGGAGAATTAATTACCTGCAGATGAAAATCAGTCCTGATCAATACCCGATTATCATCATCGCTGCCCTGGTAATCTTTGTCATCCTGGGGTTAGCATTGGGTTTCCGCCCCCAGCACACAGCTGGTTCACATGGTTTTTCACCAAGTCATCCCGGGATATTGACACCGGCATCCAGTTTACGCTTTTCTGATCCTGCAGGCACCATGTTCTTGAAAGAAAGTGAGCCCCAGCACAGGTGCCTGGAGGATCTCAGTAAGATTTAACTTAATACCTCATGCCTGCGAGAGACACCCCCGCTAACATTAATTCCTCAGCTCTTTCTGTTCGTTCGATTCTGCAGATTATCTTTCTCGTGATAACTGTCTTGATTGGAATCCGCCATATCCTGCCGAGTGAAAGTCCGAAAGGAGGGGCGTTTGATGCATTCTGCCCCTTTGGAGGAATTGAAACTCTCTGGTCTTATCTGACCTCTGGACAAACGTTAGTTACGACTTCTCTGTTGAACTTTTCTATTCTGCTGGGGGTATTGGGAGTCGCTTTATTGTCAGGCCGGGCATTTTGCGGATGGATGTGCCCCCTAGGGTCACTTCAGGATTTCCTGGTAAAGTTTTCTGAAAGGATTTTTAGATCCCAGAAATCCAGGAGCCGCTTCCACCTCCCTTACCATGTGACCAGCAAGAACGACGCCTGGCTGCGATACACCAAGTATCTAATCCTCGGAATCGTCCTCCTCGCCAGCGTCCGGGCAGTCTATCCACCTCTCCAGGAAATTTGTCCTGTGCGGGCCATCTTTGGTTTTCAAATAACCTCCCCCCTTCTCATCAGCGTGGTGCTTATTTTTGTGATCACTTCGGTTTTGAACAGGCGCTTCTGGTGCAAATATCTCTGCCCACTGGGAGCTGTTCTGGCTCCTTTTAATAAGATTTCTCCCTTACGACTTGTCCTCAACCAGGAGAGCTGCCCAAGCTGCCGGCTCTGTGAACCCACCTGCCCGATGGATATCGAGGACCTCACCCACAATCTGCGCAGCCCGGAATGCATCCAGTGTCTGGAGTGCCAGGAAGCCTGCCAGGAGAGTGAGGCCCTTGAACTGCGGCTTTTTTGAGATTATAGCTTTTTAGGTGAAAACACAAAAAACGGAGCCGGGCGGCTCCGTTTTTTGTGTTCGTGATTGGTTTAACGACCTCGTCTTCCACTCCATAATGGACGCCCGGAATTCTCCCGGACTTGCAGAAAAGCCCCTGTAGTCAGGTCCTGGATGAGCGCTAGCTCAAACTCATCGTCTTCATAAAAGCCTGATAGCTCCACCTGGTCCCCGATCGATATCAATATGTCCGATTCGGAGATAAAGAGCCAGGTCCGCCCGGTGATTTCCAGGTTTTCTGCCTGGCCCGTTTCGATCCAGAGGGATTCAGCATCCAAATTGGACACAACTCCAGCCAGGCTGATCCAATCATGCTCCTGATCTTCTGCAAGGTTAACCTCATCTCCACTCCCGGAGGAGCTGCCGTTCCTGCCAGATCCTTCACCAGCACGACCTCTACTTTCTTCTCCGTTCCTTGACCAGCCGCCGCCCCCTCCTTCCTGACCGAGAGATTCATCCTCAAGCCTTCCTTCCGGCTGGAATTTATTTCCTTGCGTTTTAGCTTCGGTCCGGATCACTGCCCCATAGATCAACAACCCCACCACGCCAGCATAAATCGACCAGATTAAGATTTTCTTAAACATTTTTCACCTCTAGGGTACTAATTTTTAATTGATTCAGGATACTTTTTCAAGCGGCACCCGAACAGGATCTGGAAGACGGCCCTTCCCGTTTCTAAAAGCCCTTGTCTGGAAAGCTCCCCAGTATTTACTCAAGACCTTGGTCACCCACCGCCAATGAATGACAAAATGCAGGATAGCCACAGCAGTCGCCACTACGCCTGACCAGGTATGGATCATATCCCAAGCGAGCTGGGTGAAAATCCAGCCGTCCGCCCCTACCGGTACCAACGCTGGCTCAAACAAGAAATACAGGCCGCTGAGTCCGCAGACCAGGCCGCTTAACCCGAGCAGGACATTGACAAACAGGTTGAACTGGCTGAATTTATTTAATTTACTTTTACCAAACAACCTCTTCAGGCCGCTGCGGGTCATTCTGGTGATCCAGCTCCAATGGATGGGAACATGCAGGGCAACCAGGGCCAGGATGATTACGCTGGTCCAGGCGTGAAGATCGCTCCAGGTATGGCGTTCAAAGAATATGCGCACGCCGAAAGCGGGATTCCTCCCCCCCTGGTATCCTCCTACCGGCAAGAACAGGAAATATATTCCAGATAGGACGGAAGCCAGACCTGCCATCAGGATGGATATGTCCAGCAGAAAATTGTTCCGGGTCTGGATTGAAAACACTCTTGGTTTATCTTTTTCAGTCATAATTATCTCCCGATCGGGCCCTGAAATGGATAAACTCTGCGGGCGAGATCACCTGAACATCATACCGGGGAATTTCTAGGATTTTGTGAAGAGATTATGAGGAAAATGTTAAGGTCTGCCAGGCGCATTACTCAGAAGCGAACAGGGTTATAAAGAGTTGAAAGAAAGTAGAGGGAGCCAAGCCTTTCTGGCTTGAACAGGCGGGTTGTAACAAAAATCACAGACAAATACAGTTTCATCATCTATAATGAAGATACTCGGTGAATTTTTCATCGACACATCGGAATAATTCTCAGGAAAGGAGCAATCTTATGACCCTCTTAGACAGAATCCTCTTACTTCTAACCGGCTTAACAGCCATTTATATGCTCTATTACTTCTATAAGCGCTACCAGAAGGAAAAAGCCCTTTATGATATTTATTACATGCTGGGATTTGTGGTTCTGCTGGTCTCCGGCCTGCTGCTGATCTTCTTCGGCTGGGATATCCTGGCTTCTCCCTACGTGCTCACTGTGGCAACCCTGATTCCGCTGGGTCTCTCCATGGGATTGATGAACCAGTTCCGGCCCAAGTACAAGAAAGCCTATTCCTGGTTCGCCCTGGTTGGCCTGCTGGCCATCGCTTACACCAGCATTACCGGTAATGCCTTGAAAAGCATTGCCGTTCCCGTATTCCACGGTGTGGCCGGCCTGATCATCTTTGGCCTGCCGCTGTATAAATGCCTGGTCGAGAAAGATGCCGTCAAAGGGTTTGGGCTGGTAGGCGTAGGTGGATTATTAATTGGCATCGGCGGAATTGCCCTGGCTTTCCTGGTAGCCGGAAAACCTCTGCTGGGGATCTTCACTGCGGACTTCATCTTTGCCATTCTGGCACCCCTGCTGCTGCTGATGACGCTGGCTTTTACCTTTGGTTTTAGAAAAGATATCGGCTCCGACTAAAGGACGAAAGTCCTGGATTTTGCCTTTTAATAAAGACGCTTGCTCTGCGCTGTGTTATCTTATCTACCAGACAACACGGCGCAGTTTGCTTGCGCCCATGAATTAACAACCCGTTCAATCTTTTCTTTGTAGGAGTAAAACCTATGCAAGCGCTAAAAAAACGTCTGGCTTACCTGTTCACCTCCACCCGCGGTCTGACCTTAGTCGCGATTTCCGCCGTCTCACTGGTGACCGCTATCTGGGGCACTCTTTCCGGGCCGATGGTTGAATGGGGCATCCGTGATATCACAGTTAAGGTTCTGGGAATGGACCTTACCCAGGCTGCCCGGGAAGGCCGCATCATCATGCTCTACCATACGATTGCCATGGCTATTCTGGCCATTGAAGTCTACTTCATCACAGAGTCCGTGCCCATGAAGCGCAACCAGCAGGTAATGATCAACGGCATCATTTCTGTCGGATACCTCACTGCTATGATATTCGGTTTGTTATTCGGGTATTTCGGGCATAACTACGCCTTTCATGGACTTTTCCTGGTCGGGCAGTCTCTGGTCTTCTTTTCAGGGATTCTGCTGGCGGCGGCACTCTGGCCCTGGAATAAAGAATACTATCTTCCCCAGGATTCCCCCTACGCTAAGACTAAAAAAGGCTTCGACTGGGAACGGGCCGCTTTCTTCACCATGGCTGTCGCCACCCTGCTGTCAGCGACCTGGGGAGCGGTAACCGGCTCCTTCTGGTCTAACGGCCACGAGACCTTCCTGGCTGAAGACCTGATCCGCCACCCTGATCACACTGCTTTGCAAAAAGCCATCATCGGCCACCTGCATATCATGCTGTCCCTGACCGCGGTCGCTATCACTCTGATCGTCGGCCGCTGGCTGGACTTTAAGGGTAAGCTCCATCAGTGGGCCATGCCCCTTATGAATCTGGGGATTATCGTGCTCACCGCAGGCGCCTTATCCGTAGTCTGGCTGGAATGGGCTCACACCATCATCTACGGCGGAGCGGTTCTAGTGATGATTCCGGCTTTGTTCTATGTGATCTATTCCTGGGACAAGCTGATCAAAGATGGAACCGCTGATATTGAAAAACCAACCTTCTTCCAGAAATTGGCAGCCCTGCTGCGTGACCCGTTGAAATTCGGATCTGGCTGGCAGATGGTCTTCATGAACTTCACTGTCAGTGGCGTGGGGATCTTCATGGCGGTTAAACTGGATGAGATCTTCCGGGTCTGGCCGGCGCGGGAGGAACGCATCACCCTGACCGGACACTGGCACATTCTGGCCGCCTTGATTGCCACAATCATCCTCTTCTATTATGCTGATCTATCGGGTCTTAAAGGAAAAGTGCGCAAGTGGTTTGGTTGGACAGTGATTATCATGTCCGATCTGGCTTTTGCCTCAGCAACGGTGTTTTCCATGAAGCGCCTGTTCGTTGATGAGTTCAGCCAGCAACCGCTGGTAAACACGACCATGCTGGCAATTGACTTTGGTCTTGGTGCCATCCTTGTGGCGCTGGCTATTTTCCTGGTATGGCGTTTGTATGATCTATTCCTGAAGAATGGCGAGTGGAAAAAAGAATTCATGAACGAAAAAAGGTCCAATGCGGAAGCCGAACTCGAGGAGCAGAAACGCAAGATGGAAGAACTCAAAGCCACACTTGAGGAGATTTCCCAATGAAACGCATATTCTTGAGCTTAATATTCATAGCCCTGGCGGCTACAGCCTGCCAGCCCACAACCAATATCAGTGCCATCACCCCACCGTATATTGACACCGGAGTCGATCCAGAAGCCTGGGTCACAGTGCCTGCCGGGGATTTCCCCTACGGGCAGGAAAGCCACCTTACCTCCCTCGACTACGATTATCAGATCATGGTTACGGACGTGACGGTTTCCCAGTATGCCGAATACCTGAATTCCGCTCTGGCCAGCGGCGATATCTACAGCGGTGATTTCACCGTTGAAGCCGGGGAACAGGTCTGGACCGAAAAGGGTGTCGGTGGATACTATCCAGGTGATCCCTTCCAAGGGGGACGCCATGAGGAAAAGATCAAGGCTGGCGACCACCTCTTCCTCCCCTTTGTAGAGGGAGTCCGCCTGAACCACTCTGGAGATGTTTTCACTCCAGTACCCGAATATGCCAATCATCCCATGACCATGGTAACCTGGTTCGGCGCAAATGCTTACTGCCAATACTACGGCGGACGGCTTCCTCTGGCTGCGGAGTGGGAAAAAGCAGCCCGCGGTATAAAGATCAGCAACGACGATGGCCTGCCTTTCCCCTGGGGCGAGGAAATCCACAGAAACAACGCCAACTACTATTCTTCTTTCGATCTCTTTGAAAAGATGTATGGTAAATTGGGCAATACCACCCCGGTTGGCTTTTATAACGGTCGCACTTACACGGTTGACGGATTAACTTATCAAACCCTGGATTCTGCCAGCCCCTACGGGCTCTACGACATGGCAGGAAACGTCTGGCAGTGGTTGGGAGATGATCTTCCCTACCAGCACTACCGCTACATGCGCGGCGGGAGCTTCTACTCCTACGAGGTCGATCTCAGGGTTTGGAAAGAGAACAGCGCTGGCCCGCAATTCTACAGCCCGCAGGTCGGTTTCAGATGTGTCCGCTACGAAGTAAAATAAGGAAATAAGGCACTTCGCTGAGGCCGCTATTTCCTGAGAGAACCTTATGGAAAAACACAAAAAACTCTCAAAGCAATTCAAGACCAAGTACTTCCCGCTTATCAAATCCCTCCAGACCGGTTTGCTGTTAATTACCGGCCTGGCGGGATACATGAGCGCCCGCTGCCCGGTCCACAACATCCCCGTGCTGCTGGGTTTGACAGGCAGCTTGCTGTTCTCAATCAGCGGCAGCACAGCGCTGAATATGTGGTATGACCGCGACATTGACGCAAAAATGCCGCGGACGAGCAGACGGCCTCTCAGCACCGGAGAAACCACGCCCCGGGAAGCGCTGATTTTCGGGTTGCTCCTGTCCCTGATCGGCACCGGATGGGCTTTCCTGCTGGACCCGTTATTCGGAGTGGTGATCTTTGCCGGCTTGTTCTTTGATGTGGTCGTGTATACGATCTGGCTCAAGAGAAGGACCGCCTGGTCGATCGTCTGGGGCGGGATTTCCGGCGGCATGCCCGTGCTGGCCGGCCGGGTGCTTGGTATCGGAAGGTTTGACTGGATAGGTATAGCCCTGGCTCTGGCAGTCCTGTTCTGGATTCCAACTCATATCCTGACTTTCAGCATGCGCTACCACCAGGACTACCAGGCAGCTGGAATCCCTACCTTCCCCTCCACTTACGGCAACCAGACCACGCGAGTTATCATAGCCAGTTCAAGTGTGCTGGCCGCCCTGTCAATGGGATTGGCTGGCTACGGCGTCGGGATGACCTGGGGTTATTTACGGCTGCTGGCTGTCCTCTCTGCCGGACTGCTGGTCCTGGCTGTCAGCAGTATGACCAAGCCATCCGAGCGCATCACCTTTGGTTTGTTCAAGTACGCCTCTGTCTATATGTTGAGTTCTATGCTGCTGATCTTTGCCGGAGGAGTTTAACAGATGAAAAAAATTACCATCCTCGACCGGGTCCTGCTGTTAGCAACCGGCTTGCTGGCTGCTTATCAGATCGTATCAGAAGGCGAGGGACTCAGTTCATTTACTGTCGGGTGCTACACGGTCGCTTTCGGCACCCTGCTGGTAGCGGGGCTGGTATTGATAATTATGGGATTTGAGGGGCTGAAAAATAAAGCGGTAGTGATCGTTTCAACGCTGATCCCCTTGAGCTTATCGCTGGGCTTGGTTTCAGAAAACGCCAGCAGGTTTACCTGGGCCTATGGAATCTTTGCCGTTGTAGGTCTGCTCTTGATATCTATCACCCGCTATTCCTCAACCGGTAAATTCGCGACCATCATCCTGGCCGTCGTGCACGGAACTGCCGGGCTGATCATTTTCCTCCTGCCCATCCTGCTCAGTGTTCAGGGTCTCAAACCCGCAGGGTATTCCCTGGTAGGGGTTGGGGGAGCGCTGATCGGTGTAGGGGGACTGCTGCTGGCCTTTTTAAGGGCGGGTAAACCGCTGCTTTCTGAACGCACAATTTTATCTATTCTACCCCTATTATTGCTCCTGATGACCTCTGCTTTTCTTATTGGTTTCTCTTTCAGCTAAAGTACAAAATGATCGGGGATACTGTCATTTTCTAAGCTTCATTCAGAAAAGGAGAAAACCACATGAAGAGATTATTAAGGTTCATAGCCGTGTTATTCATGGGTCTGACAGCTGGTATCACCCTGCTGGGCGGCGTGGGAACAAGCTGCGTTGCTTTGAACCCCAGCGCATATGAGAGCATGAAAGGGATTGCCCCCTTTCAATGGCTATACATCCTCTATGTACTGGTCGGTATAGCTCTGGGAATCCTGGGCGTCAGGGCAACTGTCCATTTGGTGAAAGGTAAAGAGGGTGCTGAAAAGTCCGCCCTATTTGTGCTGATCGGGGGAGTTGTGGTAGGCGGCATTCACATGGCCTCCTCCCGGGCCCTGCGAGGCTCCTCCATGCCAGTTGACGCTGTGGTTTATTTCACTGTCTTGACCCTGATCATTTTCCTGATCTTCCGTCTGCCCAAAATCAAAGCATTGGCTCTATTCCAGAAGGATGGTGGGGGTGACGCTGACCGCGCCGGGGGAATCACTGCCTTTGTGACCGGCATTCTGGTGCTTAGCGTTCAGATCTGGGCCGGCTCATCGCATATGATCATGGGGGTCAATTACGCCGACGCCTTCCACAACGCCATGCTCCTGATCGGCAGCGGTTTGATGCTCTCAGGAGCCATACTGGTCTTCAAAACCCTGCTGGCCAAAACAGGAGAACCGGCGCAGGCCTACAAACCCGACAGATAGCAACCGGATATCACCTTCCCAAAGCAAACCGCTGCTTTTAAAAAGCAGCGGTTTGCTGTTAAATATACCCAGTGGCGAACTAACTGCACTCCCAGTCGATCAATTTGGCTTCATCCTGGATGTAGATTTTCCCCCGATCAACCTCAATAGCCCCGCAGTTTTCCAATTCCCTCAGCGAGCGAGCCACCACTTCTCTTACCGTGCCCACCCTGGCTGCCAGATCATCCTGGGTCAGGCGGTCAGGACCGCTGCTGGAAAGCTGGTCCGCAGGCAGTTCCCGCAGTAAGCGCGCCAGGCGGGCTGTCACCGAATAAAAAGACAGTTCGGCGACCTTGTCAACCAGCATGCGTAAATTCTGGGACAAATTGATGATTATTTGCTGGGCTGCCCGGGGGTGTATTGCGATCACATTCCTCAGCGCCCAGGCATCGATCAGCCACACCTCTGTATCCACCACAGCCGCAACGTTAACGGGGTTTTCCAGCTGATCAAAAACCGGGACCTCATTGAAAGATGCCCCCCGCTCAAGCACGTTGATGATCATCTCCCTTCCTGAGGGGGAATACTTGTAAATCTTCACGCGTCCGGATTCCAGATAATACAGACCCTGGCTGGGTCGGCCTTCGTGAAGTATGCTTTCTTCCCCCTCAAAGAACAACAGCTGCGTGTGCTCCTCCAGATCTGCCAGGATGCCCTCATCCAGGTCCTTTAAGTAGCGGTTGCCCTGCAGGGCGAGCATTCTGGTCTCTTTACTGGACGGTAATCTGCGCATGGCCGTTTTTCCTTGGTTTCCAGGCTGTTAGTTTAGAGAACACTGTGCATTCTATTTTACATGATTTATCTCCCGCTGAGCCCTTCAACCTGCTGGTGTCATTTCCCTAACATTTGTTCAGGACACCAAAACATGGAAACTATAGTATAAATAAGGGAATGGTATCAAAGGAGATCTAGATGAATAAACGCTGGGTCATTTTAATGATATTCGGCTGCCTGGCGATCACCCTGACCGCTTGCAGCGGATCCTCATCGGTAGTTGTGGAAGAAAAAGAAGTCGCCACTTCTCCATCTGAGGATGACCAGGGACAAACAGTAGCCCAAGAAATCAACGCGGCCGGCATCTTTGCGGAACGTTGCGCCAACTGCCACGGAGCAGACCGCTCCGGCAGCAGAGGACCAGCCCTGCTTCCAGAACGCCTTGACAAGGATCAAGCGGTTTATGCTGCCACCATTACGAACGGCTCAGGTTCCATGCCTGCCTGGGGAAGCCGCCTGTCAGCTGAGGAAATCAATGCCCTGGTTGAATTCATCCTCAGCCCTCCTCAATAACCGCACCTATCGCAAGTGGCCGGCTGGGAACCCGCCCTTCAGCAGAGGAGTAAATCTCAAGCCAACAAGAACAAAGCCCCGGGAAAGGTTCCCGGGGCTTATAGTTTCTGTCCAGGTTTATTCAAGCAGGAATTTTTGATCTCCGAAACAAATCTCATCCCCGGCCCGCAAACTTTCCGGGGTGTTGGCGGAGATCCGCTGGTTGTTGAGAAAAGTCCCGTTCTTGCTGCGCAGGTCGATCAAGGTCAGCGTGTTTCCTTCCAGGCGGATCAGGGCATGTGTTCGAGAGCATTTGGTGCTTTCCAATTTGATGTCGGACTGGTCACTGCGCCCAGCGATCATGATCTCGTTCTCGATGTCCACCACAGACCCATTCTCGTGAACCAGGTGCCAGCCGGACTTTCTTTCAGGGATGTATTTCTTTTCTTCCAGTTCTCTTTCCGGAAGGGAATTAGTAAAAGCCAAGCCGATTCCGCGGACAACCATTTCCTGCGGTTTTTCGGGGAAGATCACCTTTTGAATGCCAAAACGCTGACGAATATCAGCAAGAATACCGGGAATGAGCACTCCTCCACCCAGCAGAATGACCTTACCTATTTTGTCATCCTCGATCTTCATGCTTTCCAGCCCGCGGCTGATCACTTCCAGGAAAGCGTTATCCAGTGGTTGGCTGAGTCGGGAAAAGTCCTCCAGACTGAGATCGATGTTCCCGCGGAACACCTGCCCATCATCCATCACCAGGGAAAATGACCCCAATCCCGAAAGTGGATCCAATGTTTCCTCTCCCCGGATGGCCTGCTGAGCTAGGGTTTCCTTGACCATCTGGCTGTAAAGGCGCAGAACCAGGAAAGCTGAAGGGTCTGCGGACAAGCTCTGAGCTGGAATCTCCAGCTGTTTGGACAGGTGCTGAGCGAGCAGGGCATCGTATAACCCCCCTCCGAAAGGCTCTTCGTAGCGGTTGATATTAACTATAGCGCCTGTCTTTGGGTTGTATTTCCTGGCGTAAAGTGTTGTAGTACTGCCACCCACATCGATAATCAGATTGATGTCCTGGGGATGAAAGCTGTCCAGCAGCTCCTGGTCCCGGAGGCCGAGGATCACTCCTTCGGATTCAGGGACAAAATGCACCCGATCGGAGACATTCTGAGGGAAGCATTCCTCGGTCACGTGATAAAAATCTTCGAAGATCTTGCCTTCGTTCTCGGTTCGCCAGCGGTCCGGATAGGCAATCGAAAAATGGACACGCTCATCAAACGGTTTTGAATTGTACTTTTCCACCCGAATCTGGTCGATCAGCGATCTCAGCAGCAGCCGGGTGTAAAGCAGGGCTTCGAAATGGCTGTAACGGCTCTGGTGGGGTTCAGGGTTCTCTGTTAAATGGGAGCCGATGGAGGGTTTAAAGAAATCCCGGATCCGCTTGCGAGCTTCCACGTCCTCCAGGTAACCAAGTGCCGTTTCGCCAATCGCCATCAGGTCGGTCCCGTCCGGAGTAAGCAGCAGCACAGCGGGCAGCCGGCGGTCAGAGAAATTGGCCAGCGGAGAAGAAAGGGGGCTGGTAACATGCCGGGCCTTTTCCCCGTCAAAGTGATATTCCATGCGGTACAGCCGCCAATTAACGGTTCCGCAATCCAGGGCATACAAGGTGATCTTCTCGCCGGCCATAGGACTATTATTATATACGCCTTTTGGAGCTCTGAAAACGCCCTTTTCTGGTTCCACCGGGCATACCAGGAACTGGCTGGCGCTGATAAACAAATTATCCCTGTCCCGGAACGGCTCTGCAGGGTCCAGAATAGGCCCATTGTCGCATCTAAATCTACTATAATTGTCCCAGGAAGAATACCTCTGGGAGAAGCTTAAACCAGGGTGAAGTAACCCTAACTCAGGGCAAGAGAGGTGCTATGTCGTCTCAAGCAGATCAACCCGATCCTTCAAGGATCAATCTCGATCCCGGGCGCCAGGAGCAGGCCAGGCTGTACGCTCGCATCCAGCGCCGGTTCATGTTCCTGGATTTCGTACTGGGAATGGGCCTGCTGCTGGCCTGGTTGCTGGCAGGGTGGTCAGTTCAGTTGAGGGACTGGATCCTGGGCTGGACTCAAAATCCCTGGATTGCCGTGCTGGCCTTTGGAGCTGTTTTTGGAGGGGTTTTCACAGTGCTGGATCTGCCCCTTTCCTACTATACCGGCTACCTCCTCCCTCACCGCTTCCAGCAGTCCAACCAGACCCTGGGAGGATGGCTGTCCGACCTGCTAAAAAGCCTGCTGGTCGCTGTCCTGCTGGGCGGGATGGTTCTAGAAGTCATCTATCTGGTACTCCGCAAAGCCCCGGATACCTGGTGGCTGTGGGCAGGGGCTTTCCTGTTGGTCTTCAATGTGCTGCTGGCCAACCTGGCCCCGGTGCTGCTCTTTCCCCTCTTTTACAAGTTCACCCCCCTGGAAGAGCAGGACCAGCTCCTGGGGGAGCGCCTGCTGGCTCTGGCCGAAAAAGCAGGCACCCGGGTGAGGGGAGTGTACCGGTTTGACATGAGCCGCCGCACCAAAGGAGCCAACGCGGGCCTGACCGGGATCGGGAATACCCGCAGGATCATCCTCGGTGACACCCTCCTGGAAGAGTTCCCTCCCGAAGAGATTGAAACTGTTCTGGCTCACGAGCTGGGACACCAGGTCCATCACGATATTCCCCTGGGGATGCTCGTTCAGACAGCGGTCACTCTGGGCGGTCTGTATCTCACCTCATTGGTCCTGTCCTGGGGAATAGCTGTTTTTGGATTCACCTCCCCGGCGGATCTGGCGGCCCTACCCCTGTTCGGGCTATCCCTGGCCGTTTTCGGGCTGCTCACCATGCCGCTCAACAATGCCTTCAGCCGCTGGCGGGAGAACCTGGCTGACGGCTATGCCCTGCAGCTGACCGGCAACGGGCAGGCCTATGCCTCAGCCCTCACCCGGCTCAGCAATCAGAATCTGGCAGAGATCGACCCGCCTGCTTGGGTAGAATTCTTGCTGCATTCCCATCCTGCCCTTAACAAGCGGATCCGTCGGGCAGACAGCTACCGGTGATCATTTGGGAGGCGTGATGAAAATCCACCATCTAAATTGCGGATCATTAAAACCCCCCTTCCCTGATGTCCAAGCAATAGTCTACTGCCTGCTGGTAGAGACCAATCAGGGATTGGTACTGATAGATACGGGATTTGGCACGCGAGATTATAACAATCCCTCCCGGAAGATGCGCTTTTTCCTTAATTGGATGGGAACACCTAAAAACCTGGATGAGACTGCTTACTTCCAAGTTCAAGCCCTGGGATATCAACCCGAAGATGTCAAGCACATCATCCTGACCCACCTTCATATCGACCACGCCGGCGGACTTCCAGATTTTCCCTGGGCGGATATCCACGTTCATGAAAGGGAATACCAGGCAATCTTGCACCCTGAAGGTTTGCTGGAATTCGCTTATGTTCAACAACACTGGCAGCATGGCCCAAAGTGGGTTCGCCATCAAGATCCCAACCTGGACTGGATTGGCTTTGAAGCGATCCCGATCCTATCCACACCTGAAGCTGATTTCCTGTTCATCCCCCTGCCCGGGCACACCCGGGGGCACTGCGGCGTGGCCGTCGGAAAACCGGGGAACTGGCTGCTGCACTGCGGAGATGCCGCTTCTCCTTTCTATGACGGGGCGGATCTGCACAACAGGGACAGGTCTGTCCAAAAATTGAATTTCCTGCCCGAATCGCTGGCAAACCGACTCATGGGAGGCCATGTGCCCCGTTTGCGGAAGCTTTTAGAAGAACATGGGGATGAGGTCCAGGCCATCAGTGCCCATGATATTTTCAGCTTCGAGGAATACAATCAGAAGACAAATTCTCTCACAATATAAGGAGCCAATATGTACCTATCAGAAGGGATCACAGCGCCAGATTTCACACTGGTGGACGAAAACGGTCAGGAACACACTTTGAGCGACTACCGGGGAGGCTACCTGCTGCTGTATTTCTACCCCAAAGACGACACCCCGGGCTGCACCACCGAAGCCTGTAACTTTCGGGATGATTACAGTCAATATCAGAACGCTAAAGTCACCATCCTGGGTGTCAGCCCGGACTCCCCCGCCGCCCACCGGAAGTTCAAGGAAAAATATCAGCTTCCCTTCACCCTGCTGGCAGATGAGGACCACACCGTATGTGAGCTATACGGTGTCTGGGGGCCGAAGAAAACCTTCGGTAAGGAATACCTCGGGGTTCACCGCACCAGCTATCTGATCGATCCCCAGGGGAAGATTCAGCGGGTATTCCAGAAAGTCTCTCCGGCAAAACACAGCGCCGAAGTGCTGGCTTTACTGGAATAAAAAACTTCCGAAGCGTTAGCGGCTTCGGAAGTCTATTCTTCTTACCAGAACCATTCAGCCTACCGGGACAGGTTGATCTTCCTCGTCAGGCAGGAAGGGTTTTCCGTAAACATCCGGATCCCCTTTGGTGAGGATGATATCGCTCTCTTCATCAGAATCCGGACTGCTGGCATCAACCAGCACGATGTCGTTGGTGACAAACTTGCCAGAGAGCACTGCATCCGAGAGCGGGTTTTCAATCTTGTTCTGGATTACCCGGCGCAGAGGCCTGGCTCCCATTTCCGGGTTGTAGCCCAGCTTGACCAGCAGCTCCACACCCTCGGGAGTGATCTCCAACCGGAGGTGTTTTTCAACCAGGCGCTCACGCACCTTGTCCAACTCCAGGTCGACGATATCCCGGATGTTCTCTTTGGTGAGAGCATGGAAAACAACCACGGAGTCCACCCGGTTGATAAACTCCGGTCGGAAGGTGTTTTTAAGGGATTTTAGCAATTTACGGCGCATATCCTCATAATCGCGCTTGCGGGACTGCTCCTCATCTGCGGATAGATCAAAACCGATCGAGGCATTATTCTGGATCAGGTCGGCGCCGATGTTGGATGTCATAATCACCATGGCATTGCGAAAATCCACTTTTCTGCCGCGGGCATCCGTGATATGGCCTTCCTCCATGATCTGCAGCAGCATGTTATGGGCTTCCTGGTGGGCTTTCTCGATCTCATCAAACACCACAATGGAATAAGGGCGCCGGCGGATCGCCTCGGTCAGCTGACCGGCGTCATCATAACCGATATATCCGGGGGGTGCTCCTACCAGACGGCTGACGCTGTGGCGCTCCATGAACTCGGACATATCCAGATGGATCAGGGCCTCTTCACTGCCAAACATGAATTTAGCCAGGGCCTTGGTCAGCTCGGTTTTTCCAACACCGGTGGGGCCCAGGAAAATAAAGGATCCTACCGGCCGTTTGGGATCTTTCAACCCAGCCCGGGAGCGGCGGACAGCTTTAGCGATCTTTTCAATGGCCTCTTCCTGGCCGACGATATGTTTGTGGAGCTCTTCTTCCATATGGAGCAGGCGGTCCGATTCCTCTTCCGCCAGCTCTGTGACCGGAATTCCAGTCCACATCGAGACAATTTCAGCGATATCCTCTATTGTGACCGTGGGGCTGCTGTCCCTATCCCAGGCTGCCTTCAGGTCCTCAAGCTGGTCCTCTAAGGATTTTTCCAGATCTTCCAGATCAGCAGTGGCGATCTCCTCTACCTCTGCCAGCTTCAGCTCCTTGCGGACAGAGCGCAGTTTCTGGACCACATCTTTGGCTTCCTTCCCAATGGGATTCTTATACATCCGCACCCGGGAGGAGGCCTCATCAATCAGGTCGATGGCCTTGTCAGGCAAGAAGCGGTCAGACACATAGCGTGCCGACAGCTCCGTAGCCGCTTCCAGGGCCTCATCGGAGATCTTCAGCTGGTGGTGGTCCTCATAGGCAGGGCGGATCCCCTGGAGGATCTCGATAGTTTCTTCCAGAGTCGGTTCGTCAACAGTAATGGGCTGGAAGCGCCGCTCCAGAGCCGCGTCGCTTTCAATATGCTTGCGGTATTCATCCAGCGTGGTAGCACCAACCACCTGCAGCTCACCGCGAGAGAGAGCTGGCTTGAGGATATTGGCCGCATCCATGGCAGATCCCGCAGAACCTGCGCCCACCAGCATGTGGACCTCGTCAATGAACAGGATAGCATCGGACTGCTTCAGCTCCGAAATGACCCGTTTCAGCCTTTCTTCAAACTGGCCGCGGTACATCGTGCCGGCTACAACAGAACCCAGATCAAGCTGCAGCACCCGCTTACCCAGCAGGGGCGCTGGAACTTCACCGTCGGCGATGCGCTGAGTCAATCCTTCCACAATGGCGGTCTTGCCAACTCCGGGTTCGCCGATCAAAGCGGGATTATTCTTTGTGCGCCGGGCCAGGATCTGCACTACCCGCTCAATCTCTGTTTCCCGGCCGATCACCGGGTCCAGCTTGCCTTCTTCCGCCAGATCCGTCAGATTAACCGCCAGCTGATCGACCATGGGCGTGTCGCTCTTGGATTTGGCGTGTTTGCTCTTGCCAGGCAAACGACGTTCACGCTGCGCTTTCTTGGTATTCTTGGTCTCTTCCATCACCCGCATGGTCTGACGCCTGATCTGGTCTGGAGTCAACCCCAGCTGGCTCAATACGTCATTTGCCACACCCTTTCCGTAAACAACCAGTCCGAGCAGGATATGCTCCACCCCAATGTAGTGGTGGCCTAATTCCCGGGCCTCTTCCACAGCCAGCTCAAGCACACGCTGTGTGCCGCGGGAGAGAGCCAGGGCATCCCCGCTGTATTCCCCTAAACCGGTTATATTCTCAGTGATGGTCAGCACACTATCAATGTCGACTCCCAAATCTCTCAGGACCTGTCCAGCTATACCTCCCTGGTCAAGAAGCAAACCCAGCAAGAGATGCTCGGTCCCGATCTGGGCGTGTTTCATGCGTTCAGCTTCTTTATGCGCTAAACTCAAAACCCGCCTTGCTCGTTGGGTAAACCGTTCCATGCTAGCCAAAAGACTACCTCCAATTAATCATCCGGTTGGATCCCGGATATCAGTATTGTTGAATGATCCTAACATTCCCCACTGAATGTTGTATGGACATTCTACCAAAAACCCCTCTAAAAACCCTGGCAAAGGGTCAAATTAATGTATTTTTTATAAAGTTCTTCCTAAAAAACAAAAGCGCATCCACTTAGATGCGCTTTTTCTCAGGTGGGATTACTCCTCTTCAGAAGGAGCTTCTTCAGCAGGACTCGGCTCTTCCTCAGGGGATGCCTCTTGCTCCTCAGCGCCCTCGGCTTCAGGTTCTGGTTCCTCTTCAGGTGATGCTTCCTGCTCCTCGGCGATCTCAGCTTCGGGTTCAGACTCCTCAGCAGAGGATGCCTCCTGCTCCTCGGCGATTTCGGCAGCAGGTTCTTCCTCTGCATTCGGTTCCCCTTCAGCGGTCTCCTCGCTGACTGCCTCTGGTTCGGGTTCCTCCGGACTGGCCAGGATCTTTTCCAGGCCCCCTTCCATGGTCAGCTCTTCCTGGATTTGCTCCAGGTCTACAGCAGCATACTCGTCAGAATCCACTTTTTCAAGGCTGAGCCCGATGCGGTGTCGTTCCATATCCAGGCTGATCACCCGCAGGGCCAGGGTTTCACCGACGCTGACCACCTCAGAAGGATGGCCAACCCGGTCCATACTCAATTCCGAAATATGAATCAAGCCTTCCAGGTCAGTGTTCTCAATACGTGCAAAGGCACCAAAATCGGTCAAATTGGTGATGGTCCCCTGGATCAGCTGGCCTTCCTTGATTTCCTCGGCTTTTTCAATCCAGGGATTATCCTGCAGCCGTCTCATTGACAGGCCAATCCGGCGTTTTTCTTCATCGATGCTGATGACCTCTACCTCAAGCTCCTGTCCAACCTTCACCAGATCGCTGGGGTGGTCGACATGATCCCAGGAAAGCTCTGAGAGGTGAACCAAGCCATCCACACCCTGGATATTGACAAAGGCGCCAAAATCTGCCAGGCTGCTGACATAGCCGGTGACCCGGTCACCCACGGACAGGTTGCTCAGCAGCTGGTCCTTGATGGCTTCTCGAGTTTCACCAATGGCATCCCGCTCAGACAAAATCAAGCGTTGACGCGATCGGTCAACTTCGATGACCTTGAGTGTGATCTCCTGACCGATGACTTCACTCCAGCGGTCTTCTGGCGAACCACCGTCTCCTTCCCGGAAAACACTTACCAGCGAGCCGGGCACAAACCCGCGCAGCTGTCCAACCGGAACCAGCAGGCCGCCCTTGTTGTAGCCTTCCACAACAGTGGTGATGACCTCTCCTGATTCCAGCTTCTCTTCAACGACTTCCCAATCTTTTTCTTCTTGAGCCCGGGTGTAGGACAGCACAACATGCCCGTTTATATCCTCGGGTTCAAGGACATAGACGCTGATCTCCTCTCCAACTTTAAAATCGTTCAGCGTCTGGGGGTTGATCTGTTCCAGTTCCCGGCCGGCAATCAGTCCATCAGCTTTTGACTGCACGTCGATCAGGATCTCATTGGGAGTGATGGCGGTAATCACACCCTTGCGGATATCTCCCTTTTCAGGGATGTTACCCAGTCCCAATCCTTCCTGGGCTAGCAGGGTTTCCATATCCATAAGTTCTTCAGGGGCTGAATTATCACTCAGTGTATCTCCCCCTTGGTGGGACTTCATTTCTTCCATAAGTAAGGCACGCTCCGTTTTAGAATGGACATCATTATACAGTGCAAACTACAACATGTAAACCCTTTGTGGTAAGATAGAGTCGGAGAAAAAAATTCTAATTATTATGACGTAATTGACTTTTATTAGTGATCCCGGGGGGTTCCCGGCTTGATCCAAGGATCTCTATGGCAGCAATCTATCCTTTTACGGCTATTGTAGGACAGCAGCGCATGAAGCGCGCCCTGATCCTGAACGCAGTGAACACCCGCATCGGCGGCGTCCTCATTCGCGGTGAGCGGGGTACGGCTAAATCCACTGCCGCCCGGGCTCTGGCTGCCCTGCTGCCCAAAGTAGAGACTTTTTCGGACTGCCGTTTTGGTTGTGATCCCAAACGACCCTCAACCTGGTGCACGGAATGCCGCGAGAAATCCAAGAACGGCGCTGAACGCAAGGTGGAAATGCTCCCCACTCCCTTTGTGAACCTGCCGGTCTCAGCCACAGAAGACCGGGTGGTAGGCACACTTGATATCGAAAAAGCCATTCAAAAAGGTGAACGCCGCTTTGAGCCCGGTGTACTGGCTGACGCCAACCGGGGGTTGCTGTATATCGATGAGGTCAACCTGCTGGATGACCACGTGGTTGACCTGCTGCTGGACTCCGCTGCCATGGGCATGAACATTGTCGAGCGGGAAGGCATCAGCTTTTCCCACCCGGCCCGGTTCATCCTGGTGGGCACTATGAATCCCGAAGAAGGAGACCTCCGGCCCCAGCTGCTGGACCGCTTTGCTCTCTCGGTTGACATCAGGGGCATCCGCGACACCCGTGAGCGGGTGCTGATCATGGAGCGCCACCTGGCATATGAAGAGGATCCAGAGGCTTTCCGGGAGGAATGGCTTCCCAAAGAGCAGGAGCTGTCTGAGCAGATCAAACGCGCCAGGGAGCTGCTGCCTGAAGTCCGGTACTCCTCCCGCAATCTGGTTGACATCGCCAACTTGAGCACCTCGCTGCATGTGGATGGACACCGTTCTGACCTGGTGATTTTAAAGACTGCCAGGGCGCATGCGGCGTTCGAGGGTAGAAAAGCCATCACCGGCCGCGATATCGGCCTGGCAGCAGAGCTGGCCTACCCTCACAGGATCAAACGTGGCCCTTTCCAGCAGTCAGAGATCTCCGCTGAAGAGCTGGCCGAAAAGATCGAACAGCTGGCAGGAGGTTCCGCAGAAGGGGAAGGCGAGGTAGCTGAAGGCGATCAACCTTCCGAGGGGAGGGAGGGGGAAAACGGGGATAAAAAAAAACTCTCGTAAACACCGTAGCTGATGGCTCTCACCTGGAAGTTCCCGCAGACGCAGGCAGCGGGGATGTCTTCGAGGCCACCAGTTCGACCTGGTGGGAAGGCGGCAACCCGGTAAAGATTGGCGATACCATTGATCCCGATAAAATAGAAGCTCCCCTTGACCATCAGAACCGTCGTTCCAGTGGGCGCAGATCCCGGACCAAAACAGAGACCAAGCGCGGCAGATACATCCAGTCCCGACCGGCCAAAGGCGATCTTTCCGATATTGCCTTTGACGCCACCATCCGGGCCGCAGCCCCATTTCAGAAAGAACGCCACTCGCCGGATGACTCCCTGGCTTTTTCCATCCGCAATAACGATCTACAGCGCAAGGTGCGCGTCAAACAGACAGCCAACCTGATCCTGTTTGTGGTAGACGCCTCCTGGTCAATGGCCGTGGCAGAGCGGATGAGTGCCGCCAAAGGAGCTGTGCTCTCTCTGCTGACGGATGCTTATCAGCGCCGGGACAGGGTGGGCATGGTCGTTTTCCAAAAAGACCGGGCTCAGGTGGTGCTTCCCCCCACCAACTCGATCGAGCTGGCCCGGCGCTACCTGGCAGATATCCCCATTGGCGGGAAAACCCCCCTCTCAGCCGGATTGAATCTGGCCTATGAGGTCATCAAGCGGGAGGAGCTGGCCCACCCCGAGATCCAATCGCTGATGATCCTGCTGACTGACGGGGTGGGCAACGTCTCCATGACCAGGATGCCTCCCCAGGAAGAAGCCTATAAGATCGCCGAGAAGTTTGCCGCCGATAAGATTCCCGGAGTGGTCATCAACATGGAACATAAGGAATTCGACAAAGGCCTGGCCCACGAGATCGCCAATCACCTGGATGCTTCCTATTACTGCCTGTCCGACCTGCAAGCTGAAAAGCTGCTGCAAACCGTTAAAGGAGAAATCGGCTACTAAGGACTCTCTCCGCCCGGCAAATCCGACCTCCGCTATTTCTGTTATCATTGGTACATGATCCCGATCTCCCTCTCGCTGGAAGGATTTCTCAGTTATAAAGATCCGGTGAAAATCGACTTCACCAGCTTTAGTCTGGCCTGCATCAGCGGTGAGAATGGGGCCGGGAAAAGCTCGATCCTGGATGGTATCACCTGGGCTCTTTTCGGGCGGGCCAGGAAGCACGACGAGTCGGTCATCAACCTGGACTCAGACCGGGCGGTGGTGACCCTGATCTTCGAGTACGAGGGAAATCAATACCGGGTCACCCGCACCAATCCCCGCGGAGATACCAGGTCGGTTTCACTTGATATTCTTTCCGCTGAGGAGAATGGCGGGGCACCACGCTGGAACCCATTATCTGAGCGAACCCTGCGGGAAACCGATTCCAGGATCGTTGAGATCCTCCGCCTGGATTACGAATCCTTTGTAAATGCTTCTTTTTTCCTGCAGGGCGCGGCTGACCAGTTCACCCAGCAAACCCCCTCCGCCAGGAAGCAGATCCTGTCCCAGATCCTGGGGCTGGAGATCTGGGAAACCTACCGCCTGCGCACCCTGGAGAACAGAAGGCAGGCAGATAGCGAGCTGGTCCGGCTGGAGGGCAGAATTGCCGAGATCACCGCTGAGCTGGCAGAGGAAGAAGAGCGGAAAAAGCAGCTCAAATCCCTGGAAAAAGAGCTTGCGGAAGCTCAGCGCGACCGCCAGAAAGCCGAAAAAGCCCTCGAGAATCTCCAATCCCGATTGTCGTCCCTGGAGGAACAGGGCCGCCTGGTTGAGAAGGCAGCTGTTCATCTGGAGGAAAACAGGGATAAAATCGCCCGGGCTGAGGATAAGCTCGCCCAGCGCCTTGAAGAGCGTGGGGATTACCAGAAGATCCTCAACCAGACAGAATCCATCCAGCGATCCTATCAAAAGTGGCTGTCCTCCCAGAAGTCGTTGGCTGCCTGGGAAGCTACCGCGGAAAAGTTCCGGGAAAGCGAGATTAAAAGGCAGGACCCCCTGCTTAAGATCGCCGCTGAAAAGGCCCGTCTGCTCCAGGAGGAAACCAGTCTGCTGTCCCGCCAGGAGGAGCTTGAGGACAATCTGACCCGGGTCCCCCATCTCAAAGCCGAGATCAAAGACCTTCAAGAAGAAATCAAGCGTGCCCGGGAAGAGATCAGCCGTCGCGACGGGAAAAAGGGTGAATTGGAAGCCGCCCGCCAAAAGCAGGCAGACGCCAAAGCAGAAAATCCCCGCCTGTACAAAGAGATGCAGGATCTTAAAAAGCGCATTCAGGAGCTGGAGGAAACTGAGGGCGCCTCGTGCCCGCTTTGTGGACGTGAGCTCTCCGAGCAGGACAGGCTTTCCCTGATCGAGGATCTGCAGGTGGAAGGCAAAGTACTGGGAGACCGCTACCGTGAGAACCAGGCGACCCTCAATGAGGCGGATCGGGTTGTCAGGGAGCTGCAGCTGGAAATCACCGAGTTGAGCCTGGCAGAGAACAGGCTCCGATCCCTGCAGGTTGAGGTGAACAAGCTGGAACACCAGCTGACCTCTCTGGAGGAGGAGAAGAAGAAGTGGGATAAGAAATACAAAAAAGACCTGGAAAAAATCCAGGGTATTCTCCAGAAAGAATCCTATGCCCAGGAGGCCCGGAAGGAGCTGGGGGTAATCAATGCCGAGCTGAAAGCCATCGGCTACGACGCCGCAGAACATGACCGGGTCAGGGAATTCAGCAGCCAGGGAGCAGCCATCCAGGCTAAAAAGGCAGATCTCGACAAAGCCGAGGCCGCTCTGAAGCCCCTGAATCGGGAGATTGCCGAGCTGCAGGAACAGTTGGAGCAGGACAGGAAAAGCCTGGATCGGGAACAGGCTGAATACGACCGGGCAAGTGAACGGCTGGAACAAGCCCGTCGGGAAGCTCCTGACACACGCCAGGCTGAGGAAGACCTGCTCGACCTCAAGGAGAGAGAGAACATCCTCCAGCGCGAGGTGGGGGCCGCCCTTCAGAAGGTCGCTGTTCTGGAAGGGCAAAAAGGACGCCTGAGCGAACTCGAAACCCAGCGGGAGGAATTATCGCGGCGAGTGATGACCTACAGGCAGCTGGAAGCCGCCTTTGGGAAGGATGGTGTGCCAGCTCTGCTTATCGAACAGGCACTGCCCAATATAGAAACCAAAGCCAACCAGGTCCTCGATAAATTAACTGGCGGGGATATGTCCGTGCGATTCATCACCCAGCGGGAGTACAAATCAACCAGCCGGGAGGATAAAAAAGAGACCCTGGATATCCAGATCAGAGATCAAGCAGGGATCCGCGATTATGAGATGTACTCCGGGGGTGAATCCTTCCGGATCAACTTCGCCATTCGTTTAGCACTTTCCCATATCCTGGCTCAGCGGGCAGGGGCCAGACTGCAAACACTGGTGATCGACGAAGGCTTCGGGAGCCAGGACTCTCTGGGAAGACAGCGTCTGATCGAGGCCATCAACCTGGTGCAGGATGACTTTGAGAAAATCCTGGTGATCACTCACATGGAAGAGATCAAGGAAGCCTTTTCATCCCAGCTGCTGGTGGAAAAAACACCCCGGGGATCCCGGGTAACTTTGGTATAATTTGACGCTGACATCGCTTCTAAAACATGTCGGCGTGGATGTCGACCCGGACAGCAGGGTGGGAATCCGGATTGACCAGCACAGTCCAAGGAGAAAGTAATGGCAGAAATTAGCTATATAAACGAAAATGAATTTACAGCAAAAGTACTCGAATCCGAACTGCCGGTGCTGATTGATTTCACAGCAGCCTGGTGCGGTCCCTGCAAGATGGTCTCTCCCCTGGTGGAAGAACTGGCTGGAGAATGGGACGGTAGAGCCCTGGTTTATAAAATGGATGTGGATGTCAATCAGGCCACTCCTATGCAGTTTGGCGTGATGGGTATTCCCGCCCTGCTGCTGTTCGTAAACGGAGAGGTTGCCGCCAGGGTGACAGGGTATAAGCCAAAGAAACAGCTTCAGAAAGCATTCGAGCCCCATTTCTAAATTCCCCTTCTTCCGGGAGTCTGGGGTCGATCGCTTTCCTCCAGGCAGGATGGATGCCGATAATAAAACAGGGTCTCGCGGTTCTCACGCAGACCCTGTTTTTCCTGTTCATGAAGCAGGAGATAACTACAAACCCGCGGCTTTCCTGATCGCCTCCGCCCGGTCAGTGTTCTCCCAGGTCAGATCCAGATCATCGCGCCCGAAGTGCCCATAAGCGGCCAGCTTCTGGTAGATGGGCCGGCGCAGATCCAAATCCCGGATGATCGCGCCCGGCCGCAGATCGAAGAACTCATTCACCAGAGCGACGATCTTCTCATCCGGCACCTTGCCGGTGCCGAACGTTTCCACATTGACGCTCAGCGGGTGAGCCACGCCGATCGCATAGGATACCTGGATTTCACAGCGGCTCGCCAGCCCGGCGGCGACCACGTTCTTGGCGACCCAGCGGGCCGCGTACGCCCCGGAGCGGTCCACTTTCGTGGGATCTTTCCCCGAGAACGCGCCTCCTCCATGCCGTCCCATCCCGCCGTAGGTGTCCACGATGATCTTGCGGCCGGTCAGTCCAGCATCGCCCAGCGGACCTCCGGTCACAAAGCGGCCGGTGGGGTTGACAAAGATCTTCAAATCCTCAGTAACCATCTCAGCGGGAAGCACCGGCATGATGACATGCTTGATGATCTCTTCCCTAATCTCTTCCTGGGGGATATCCGGCTCATGCTGGGTGCTGATCACAACTGTATCCACTCGAACTGGCTTACCGTACTGGTATTCGACCGTTACCTGGCTTTTGCCATCCGGCCGCACCCAGGGCAGGGTACCATCCTTGCGGACCTCCGCCAAACGTCGGGCCAGCTTGTGGGCCAGGTAAATGGGGGTGGGCATCAGCATGGGTGTTTCATCGCAGGCGTAGCCAAACATCATGCCTTGATCCCCGGCGCCTATGGCTTCGACCTCAGCTTCAGTCATTTCCCCAGATTTGGATTCCAGAGCCTCGTCGACGCCCCTGGCGATATCACCGGACTGCTGGGAAATAGCCACCAGCACCCCACAGGTATGGCCATCAAAGCCCTTTTTTGCCCGGTCATAGCCGATCCCGGTGATCACATCCCTGGCGAGCTTATCGTAATTGATATCGGCCGTGGTAGTGATTTCCCCCAGCAGCATCACATAACCGGTCTTGGTAGCTGTTTCACAGGCAACCCGCGAGCGGGGATCCTGAGCCAGGCAGGCATCCAGGACCGCATCACTGATCTGGTCGCACATCTTATCCGGGTGACCCTCGGTCACTGATTCCGAGGTAAACAGCAAGCTGGGTATATTATTGAAAGTGTCGCTCATAGTCCCTCCTGAGTATGTACCCTTCCCTATTAATGAGAATTGCCCCTTCGGAACTGCAGGAAAGGGCATCGACTCAGGATAACCCTCTCATCTTCCAGAATACGCCTGTCGGAGTTGGCACCATCTGCACCGCAAAGCAGTGCCCGGTTGCCGAGGCTTCACAGGGCCGATCCCTCCACCTCTCTGGATAAGAGTGCCTTCAGAGGCATTATTTATTTAAAGAAAATGATAACACGGCCTTGGAAGGGTGTCAATTAATCTCCCGGAGTGGTCTGGCTGGACGTTTTTCAAGGATCCTCTCAACTATGGCTGAGGTGCGGATCGGCCCTGTAAATTTCCCTAACCTATTTTCCCATTTCATTGTATACTTACTGTACAATCCACCAGCCGTTGCGGCGCTCTAATAAATAGGAACTTATTATGAAGATCTCTGTCCTACAAGAAAACCTCGCTCACGGGCTGAGCATCGTGTCCCGGGCTGTATCCCCCCGCAGCACTCTACCTGTTCTTTCCAACATACTGGTTGCCACGGATGACGGCCGTTTGCGCCTCTCAGCGACCAACCTGGAAATGGGAATCACCTGCTGGATCGGGGCTAAAATTGAGGAAGAAGGGTCAACTACTGTGCCAGCCAGGACTTTTTCCGACCTGGTCAGCACCATTCCACCTGCCAAAACTGATATTTCCCTGCATGAACCCACCCAGACCTTGAACATCAAGTGCGGCTCGCTGAATACCGACATCAAATGCATCGACGCCCAAGAATTCCCGCCCATGCCCTCCCCGGATCTGGAAGCAGGGATTGAGATCAACGTGACCGACTTCAAGGAAATGATCAAGCAGGTTGTTTTCGCGGCCTCTCACGATGAAGCCCGGCCGATCCTAACTGGCGTGCTGGTTACCGTAGAAGACAATATCCTCACCCTGGCCGCAGCAGATGGATTCCGCCTCTCGGTCAGAACCGCCCAGCTTTCCTCACCAGCTCCCGCCCCGGTCAAGGCTGTAATCCCGGCCAGGGCACTGAGCGAACTGGCCAGGATCAGCAACGACGGCAGTGAGGTGATTACCATGGCGCTTCCCCCGGAACGGGGCCAGGTGATCTTCCGCACCAAGGATATAGAATTGACCTCGCAGCTGATCGAGGGCACATTCCCTGACTACCAGCAGATCATCCCCAAGGAATATCTTACCCGCACCATTCTTTCCACGGAATCTTTCTTGAAATCCTGCAAACAGGCCGAGATCTTTGCCCGGGAGGGATCCCTGATCGCCCAGGTGAACATCCGCCCCGGACCCGAAGAGAATTCACCCGGTGAGGTTGAGATTTCCGGCCAATCCGAGGAAACCGGCTCCAGCCAAGCAATCATGGACGCCACCATTGAGGGAGAGGACATTATCATCGCCTTCAATGTTCGCTACCTGCGCGAGGTGCTGGATGTCATCCAAACCCCTAACGTGGCTCTGGAAACCTCCAAGCCCACCAGCCCGGGTGTGATCCGGCCGGTAGGGGATGACAACTTCCTCCACGTGATCATGCCCATGCACCTGGGCAGCTGAGCTCTATCCGCTTCTGACCGACCAATCAGACTTTTTGCCCCCGGTTTCCAGTTTGGGAACCGGGTTTCCTTATCTGTTTGGTTCTGACAAAGGCTGAGCAGAAAATATTTTAAGGTAGCCCTCTAATCAACGCGGGATAAAGTAGTAAAATGCAGGAAAAGGATCAGCGGGCAACGGGAGCAAAAGCGGATATGGAAAAGTTCGTAGCGGTAGCAGGGAATATTGGTGTCGGCAAGACGACTTTGGTCCAAAAACTTTGCGGCATCCTGGGCTGGACCCCTTTCTTTGAACCAGAAAGCGAGAACCCCTATCTGGCAGATTTTTACAAGGACATGCAAACCTGGGCTTTTCACAGCCAGGTGTTTTTTTTGACCCGCAGGTTGGTGGCCCACAAGAATCTCTGCACCCATCCCGGGTCGGTCATCCAGGACCGCAGTGTTTACGAAGACGCGGAGATATTCGCCCAGAATCTCTATCGCCAGAAGCAAATCACCGAACGGGATTTTCAAACCTATCGAGAACTCTACCACGCCCTGGTGGAATTTTTACCGCCCCCTGATCTGGTCCTGTATATCAAAGCATCAGTTCCCACCCTGCTGGAAAGGATCAAACTGCGGGGTAGAGATTATGAGGAAGAAATCGATCCAGCTTATCTTGAAGGGCTGAACGCCCTCTATGACCATTGGACAGACAGCTTTGACCTCTGTCCGGTGCTGACCATCCCGGGAGACGACCTGGATTTTGTGGCCAATAACGGTCACTTGAATCTGATCGTCCAAAAAGTGCAGGAAAAATTAACAGGGAAAGAAGTTGTGGTCTTCACAGAAAATGAAATGAAGAACAGCTAACCCACTTGAGATTAACAGAAAATAAAAACCGCCAGCTATAAAAGCTGGCGGTTTTTCAGTTCTGGGTCTCGGGGTTATACCACGCCGTAAGCCAGCATGGCTTTGGCGACCTTGAGGAAGCCGGCGATATTGGCTCCCATCAAATAGTTGCCCGGGTCTCCATAGGCTTCTGCCGCATCCAGGGAAGCTTTGTGAATGTTCCTCATGATGCCGTGCAGTTTTTCGTCCACTTCCTCGCGGGTCCAGGATAGGCGGAGGCTGTTCTGGCTCATCTCCAGACCGGAGGTGGCCACACCACCAGCGTTGGCAGCCTTGGCCGGTCCGTACATCAGCTTGTTGTCCTGGTAGATTTTCACAGCATCCAGGGTAGAAGGCATGTTGGCGCCTTCAGAAACCGCGATGCAGCCGTTGTCCACCAACGCCTGAGCATGTTCCGCATTGATCTCGTTCTGGGTTGCTGACGGGAAAGCCAGATCTGCCTTAAGGCCTTCTTTCTTTACGACATCCCAAACGCTCATATCAGGGTAGTAAGGAACATCAAATTTCTCTGCGTATTCCTTAATACGACCGCGGCGGATGTTCTTCAGTTCTAACACATATTGGAGCTTATCCCTGTCAATCCCTTTTTCATCAATGATGGCACCGCTTGAGTCAGAGAGGGAGATCGGTTTGGCTCCCAGGTCCAGCAGTTTCTCGACTGTATACTGGGCCACGTTGCCGGAGCCGCTGACCAGCGCCACCTTGCCGGACATGTCCAGATCGCGGACTTTGAGCATCTCGGCCGCAAAATAAACCGAGCCATAGCCAGTGGCTTCCGGGCGGATCAGGCTGCCGCCGTACTCCATACCTTTTCCGGTCAGAACGCCGGTATGTTCATTGCGGATCTTCTTGTAGTAGCCGTACAGGTAGCCAATCTCCCGTCCGCCTACGCCGATATCACCCGCGGGGACATCGGTGTCTGGTCCAATATGGCGGTAAAGTTCCCGCATGAAGGCGTAACAGAATTTCATTACCTCTGTATCGGTCTTACCTTTGGGATCGAAATCGGAACCGCCCTTACCACCGCCCATGGGCAGCGTGGTAAGAGAATTCTTGAAAATCTGCTCAAAACCCAGGAATTTGATGATGCCCAGGTTGACGGATGGATGGAACCGCAGACCACCCTTATAGGGACCAATCGCGTTGTTGAACTGGACCCGGAAACCCCGATTGACATGAACCTCCCCATCGTCATCTATCCAGGGAATGCGGAACATGATCACGCGGTCGGGTTCTACGATCCGCTCGTAGATTTTTGCCTTGACGAATTCTGGATGTTGATCCACTGTCGGCTGGAGGGTTTCCAACACCTCTTTCACTGCCTGATGGAATTCAGGCTGGGCGGGGTCTTTCTCCTTGGTTTTAGCGATTACTTCTTGTATCAGTGACACGAGTACCTCCTTACATTCTGCTAATCTCTGTTTAACTCCCTCAAGCCATTCCGTTATCCGGTAGGCTAGATCTCAATTGCAATTGTCAATTATATCTAATATTTCCAGGCTCTATAGGATACAACTCCTCTTTTTCCATGCTATTCGTTCTTTAATTCTTTCTTCAGGGCAATTCCCAGCCTCTTGATGCCCTCGACAATTACATCGGGGGGCGCATAGGAGAAATTCAGCCGCATGGCATTGTGGCCGCCATCCGCGTTGGGGTAGAAATTGACCCCGGGAACATAGGCTACTTTTTCTTTGAGCGCTTTCTCGCGGAGGAACTTCGTGGTATCAATTGACTCCGGGACCCGGGCCCACAGGAACAACCCTCCCTGCGGATCGGTCCACTGGCATTCTTCCGGCCAGAACTCGGTCAAGGCATCCAGCATGGTATCCCGCCGTTTCTTGTATACCTTGCAGATCTTTTTAACATGGGGTTTGAGAATACCTCGCTCGCAAATGTCATTGGCGACGTACTGGACCAGAGTGCCAGTATGGAGATCACAGCCCTGTTTGGCCTGGATGAAGCGCTTCATCAAAGCTTCCGGAGCAACAATCCATCCCAGCCGCAAACCCGGTGCCATGATTTTGGAGAATGTGCCCAGATAAATGGTCCTTTCCGGAATCAAGTTGCAGATTGGAGGAATATCCTCCCCTTCATAGCGCAGCTGGCCGTAGGGGTCATCCTCAACCACTGCCAGGTCCAATTTGGTGGCAATCTCGGCCAGCTGGATCCTCCGTTCCAGCGGCAGGGTCGTTCCAGCTGGGTTGTGAAAATTAGGCAGCACATAGATAAATGCCGGCGGATAGCCGCTATCCTCGACGGTTTTATGATAAGCGTGTTCGATCTCATCCATGACCATTCCCTGTTCATCCACCTGCATGGTATGGAACTTAGCCTCATAGGCCCGCCAGGCCTGGATTGCTCCCAGATAGGTCGGCCGCCCGGTGAGCACATAACGGCCCGGGTCAATGAATATCCTGCCAATCAAGTCCAGGGCTTGCTGGGAACCGTTGGTCAGCAGCACATTTTCTGGAATGGCGGGAATTCCATATTTATGCATCGAATCCGCCAGGAATTCCTTGAGAGGCTGGTAGCCTTCAGTGGCACTGTACTGGAGCGCTTGTTTACCCATTCCTCGAATGACATATTTACAGGCTTCCTCAACTTCCCGGATCGGAAAGACTTCCGGCGCAGGCAGTCCTCCTGCGAAGGAAATGATCTCCGGATCCTGGGTGAGCTTCAGTAATTCCCTGATTGCCGAACTTCTCATAAACTTTGTTCTGGCGGCCAGGTGGGTTTCCCAATCCAGTACTGGTATCTCGCGATCCAAATTCCTGTTCACTTCCATACAACCTCCTAGTAGAGAGATGCTATCCTTGAAAGGGCTTGTTCTCTGCCAGTGAATATCGGATAAAAAAAGCCTGCTCCTGAGATTTCTCTCGAAACAGGCCTGGTTTACTCAGGTGTTCACCAATAACAATAATGCCAGCAAGCTAAACAAAATGGCCTGCTGGACGGGCCGCCGGGCAATCTCTAAAGACAGAATACTAACCAAACCCATCAACTACACCTCACCAGCATACCCCACTTCCGGGAAAGCCATCAGCCTGGTGCACTTCATCGTCTATCTGCTTCACCATTATATACCCGAATTTTACATGAGTCCCACTTGCGAGCATAGTGAGATATATCATGCTTGCGGTTGTGCCCTTTGGAATATATTCAGGCTTTCGATATGGTAGGTTTGGGGAAACATGTCAAAGGGTGTCGATTCCCGTAAAGTATAACCCTGGTTCTGAAAGCGCAGTACATCCCTGGCCAGGGTAGCAGGATCGCAGGAAATGTAAACGATCAAATCTGGCTCCAAAGCAACCACCCGGTCCAGAACGATCTTAGAAAGCCCTGCCCGGGGCGGGTCCAGCAGGATGATATCTGGATGGATCTCCAGGTCGGGAAGCACCTCCTCCGCGGGCAGGTCATATAAATCAATGTTCTCAAACCCAGACAGATTGTACAGAAAATCCTCGGCCGCGCCGGGGTGGGATTCAATACCAATCACCCGCTTCACCCATGGGGCAAAAAACCCGCTGAACAGACCTACCCCGCAGTAGACATCCAGCAGGATGGTCTCCTCTGTCACAGGAAGTTTCTCCAGCAAGCTTTCCACCAGCATTTCAGCTACGCCAGTATTGGTTTGGAAAAAAGATCCCGCTGATACCACAAAAGGGAAGCCGCGGACAGGGATTACCGTAAAATCATCCCCCGCCAGGATGATTTCCCCTCCGGGGCCCTGCAGCACAGCCGAGATCGGCAGATCCAGGCTGAACTCAAAGGCCTCTTCAGCGGTGCTTTCCAGGACCAGCAGGGCATCCTGCCCCTCCTCCCCCGAGCGCAGGCTGACCCGTTCCAGTCCGGGGATGTGCTCGAAGTTAAAACTGGGCCAGATCTCATTCAAACTTTCCTCGGGTAAATAGCACTCCCGGATGGGAATCACCTGATGGGAGCGAGCTTTTAAATATCCAGGGCTGCCATCGGCTGCAATGTGAAACTGGATGTGATTCCTGTAATTCCAGTCAAAAGGAGAAGCTTGGGTGGGAAAAACCAGAGGGTCAACCTGCTTCCCCACCCGGGTGAGCTGGTCAACCAGGATCTCCCGTTTGATCTTGAGCTGTTCGTGGTAAGAGATATGCTGATAATGGCAGCCACCGCATTCCCCGAAGTGGGGACAGCGGGGCTTGATCCGCAGGGGAGAAGGGTCCAGGATCTCAAGGATCCGCCCCCTGGCATACCTGTCCTTTTCCTCGCTTAACTGGATCCGCAAGGTCTCTCCAGGTAGAGCAAAGGGGATAAAAACTGCCCGACCATCAGGCAGTCGGGCAAGTGCGTCCCCACCATACACACAGGTACTGGGAACCAATTCAAATTCCTTTGGCAATTTCATTTGGTCTTGAAAGTTAATGTTGTTTCCAATCTCCCGCGGGGCAATAGTTGAAGGCAAACAGCCCCTGCATTCTAGGGACAGACATAGCCAAATATCGAGCCCAGAATGGTGTCAAATGGAGGCGTGCAGTACAGATTCAGGAAATCAAAAACGATCACGCCTACCACTATCAGGAAAATAATCACCACCAGACAGCCGATTCCCGCCCACAGCCAGGTGTTACCCTTCTTTTTATCAGGGGCCTGGGCCGGGGTGATCTTTTCTTCCAACGTTCGAACCTTCTTAGGAGCGGTTGGGGCTGGGGCAGCAGGTTTTGGCGCAGCTTCCGCCGACCTGGTTGTCACGGCTGTCACCTCACTGGGCGCTGGTTCATCCGGACGGGGGGCAATCAGGGTTTCATCCGGATCAGCGTCTGCCATATAGGTCAAGTAGATGGCATCGCCCAGCATCACGGTATCTCCCGGCTTGAGGAGGTATTTGCCGCCAACCTCTTTCTTGTCCACGAAGGTGCCGTTGGTCGATCCCAGATCCCGGATCATATACCCACCTTCCGTTTTGGTCAGCACCGCATGAGCCCGGGAGACCTCGGCAATATTAAAGACAATGCCGTTCTCATCTCCCCGGCCGATGGTGATCTCGTCTCCCTTCAGGGGAAATTCCTCACCTTTATTAAAACCCTTGATGACAGTCAAACGATAGTTCTTGTACCCCATTTTTCCCTCCTGCGGATTGATTCTAGGCCTGCTTAAAGTCTATCGGCTTTCCTGATTGGTGTCAAATTGGTTTTTCCTGACATAACAGTTGATTCAGAGACTTACAGAGCCCGTTATTGGTCAGATCCGCCCAGGGTGTTGGTCTGGGCCCAGTCCGCTCCCAGTACGACCACCACATCCACCGTGGCAGAGGGGTCAGCCTTATAAAAAAGTATATTATCAGTGTACCCCATCAGGCTGAGGATGTAACGAACCGTTTGGGGTTTCCCGGAATAATCGTAGATTACGGTTTGATCCTTGAACTTGGTTGCGTTGCCCACCTCGGTGATGTCAACCCCGTTCGCCAGTAGAAAATCAGCTGTTTCACTGGCAAGTCCTGGGGACGAGGTCGCGTTCAGAACCCCTACACGGGCATTTTCCTCCTCTAAATATTCCTCCTGGGAAGGCTCCCGCGTTGGTTCAGGGACCGCCGTGGCAGCACTAGTCTGCATATCCTGCCAGATCTTCCGGATTTGATCCAGGTCCGGCACCAGGATATACTGGTTGCGGTCATTGATATCAGCGGTTACCAGCGGCTCTTTAATCACCCGTGTCTGGACGCTCTGGGGGCTGATGTCTTTGACTGCCCAGGCGAGGGTGATGATCTGATTCAGTGTTAGATTGGTCTCCACATGGGAGGCAAGATCCCGGTACAAGCCCGGCAGGCGGGGTATCAGTGTCGGCAGGATCTCATAAGAAAAAAGTTTTTTCTGCAACCCTACCAGCACCTGCTGCTGGCGTTTCGTCCGTCCGAAATCGCCCTCCAGTGTGTCGCGTGTTCGCACATACCCGAGAGCCAGGTTGCCCGGCAGTACCTGCTTGCCGGGATAGAGCCTCTTCATATCCCCTTCCATCTCGGCGTTGGGCCAGACCAGGATTTCTTCTTGCACATCCACCAGGACGCCATTAACGGCATCCACCAGGACCACAAAGGCTTCAAAATCAACCTGGACATAATAATCGATCATAATGTCCAGCAGGCTCCCGGCGGTATCCATTAAGATCCCGGGGCCTCCACCCGGATAACCGTAGGCCTCTCCCAGGGAATAGGCCTGGTTGATCTTGTAGAGTCCGTATTGAGGCACATCGACCCAGGTATCGCGGGGAATAGAAATCAACCCGGCCTTACCCTCAGCAGCATTCAAATAGGCCACAATGATGGTATCCGTCAAACCCGGTCCGGTATCACCCTCCCATTCTCTCCTATCAAGACCGGTCAGCAGGAAATAGACCGGCTGACTGAGATCGAGTTCCTTGAAGCCGGGTCGGTTGGCATTGTGCTGCAGCTGTCTGGTGTTGTCCAGCGTCGGCTCGGCTGGCCCGGGAGAGGCATCGGTAATAACAGTAGGAGAAGGCTCAACAGAGATATCGCCGTCCTCTTTTCGGGAACAAAATGCCAGGATAATTGTGATCAGGGCCGAGAGCAGAAACGCCGCCCATAAGACGCGGCGGATTCTGTCAGGAGACTGGTCGGATGGGGAATGGTAGTCTTGCATAAGCGAGATGAAAAACCCTTTCTTTTCCTTTATACCAGACTATAATAGCAATCAATTGTCTGGTCGGGATTATATCACGCTCCTTTCCAGAGAGAATTCTGGAAACTTCCTGTTTGGAAGAGAAATTTCCGGACAGGTAGAAAGACACAGTATTATGTCATTGATCACCACCCAGGGCTTGTCAAAATCATACGGACCGGTTGATATTTTCAGCGGGTTGAACTTAACGATCTCCCCCGACGCCAGGATAGCCCTGGTCGGGGAAAACGGCATTGGGAAAACCACCCTGCTGAACCTGCTGGCTGATCTGGAAAGCCCCACCGAGGGGAAAATCCAGCGCGCCAACCAGCTCAGGATCGGATACCTGCCCCAGCAAAGCAAGCTTACCTCCAACCTAACCCTCTGGCAGGAAGCCTTGACGGCCCTGGATTCACTGCTTGACCTGGAGAGAGAATTAAAGGAACTCGAGGAACAGATGAGCGCATCTGACAGTTCCTCCGCTGAGCTGTTCACCAGGTATGGCACCCTGCAGGCTGCGTTTGATCATCGTGGTGGCTACACCTATGAAAGTCGCCTGAAACAGGTTCTGGCGGGATTGGGATTCAAGAACGCTGATTTTCAGATGCCTATCAGCCATCTTTCCGGGGGGCAGCGAACCCGGGCACTGCTGGCCAAATTACTGCTGGCTCCCAACAATCTGCTGATCTTTGACGAGCCTACCAACCATCTCGATATCGATGCCATCCAATGGCTGGAGGGATATCTCAAGAATTTCCCGGGGGCGGTGCTGCTGGTCTCGCACGACCGCTACTTCATCGATCAGGTTTGCGATCAGATCTGGGAAATGAGCCAGGCAGGATTTGAGACCTACCGCGGAAACTACAGCTCCTATCTCGAACAGAGGCAGCAGCGCTGGGAAAGGCAGCAGGAGCTTTTCGAAGCCGAAAAAGCCCGGCTGATCAACGAACTGGATTATGTGAAGAGAAATATCGCTGGCCAGCGGACCAGTCACGCCCAGGGTAAACTCAAGCTGCTAAGCCGCCGCATCCAGGCGATCGAACAGCTGGGGATGCAGGCGATCCAGGGAAAGAAGTGGTCCAAGATCAGCCAGGATATCCATACCACAACCAGCCCGATGAACATCCGGGAAGCCCACCAGCGAATTTCCTCTCTGAAAAATCCCACCAAACGACCCCAGCAAGTCTCGCTGAAACTGCAAACCCGGAAAAGAGGTGGGGATCTGGTCCTCAGGACAACCGACCTGGACATAGGATATCAGGATGGGGAAAAAGCGTTATTCAAAGTCCCCGATATTACCCTGCTGCGGGGTGAGTGCGCGGCCTTGATCGGTCCCAATGGTGCGGGAAAAACCACCTTCTTAAAAACGATCCTCGGCCAGCTTCCCCCTTTGGCCGGACAGGTGAAACTGGGTGCCAATCTGGATGTGGGCTATTTTGCCCAGGCTCACCAGGATCTCAATGAGGGAAACACCGTCCTGGAGGAAATCCTGGCCGCTGGCAGCTTCCAGTCAGAAAGCGCTGCCCGGTCCTACCTGGGCCCCTTCCTGTTCTCGGGGGAAGAGGCCTATAAAAAGGTCCAGGTGCTTTCCGGCGGGGAAAGAGGGCGTCTGGCTCTGGCCAAACTATCCCTGACGGGCGCCAATCTGCTGCTCCTGGATGAACCTACCAATCACCTGGATATCCCCTCTCAAGAAACCCTGCAGGCGGTGCTTTCAGCCTTCCCGGGAACCATCCTGCTGGTGTCCCACGACCGCTATCTGATCAACGCTCTGGCCAGCCAGATCTGGGAAATAGATGTTGACGAGGAACATCTGGTGGTATTTGAGGGCAGCTACCAGGCCTACCAGGCGTATTTGCGGGACGAGCAGCTCCCCGAAATCACCAGCGACAGCGAAGTGGAGGAAGGAGTCGAGAGTTACAAGGATATCAAAAGCGCTAAAAACCGGGTCCTGGCCGCGGAGCGGAAACGGGGTCGGCGTCTGGGGGAAGTCGAAAACCGCATCACCCAGCTGGAAATCCGGCTGAAGGAACTGGGAGAGGTGCTGGCAGACCCTCCGGACGACCCCGGCCTGGTTGCCAGCCTGGGACACGAGTACCACCAAGCGGAAAGCGAGCTGGAAACACTGCTAGATGAATGGGAAATTCTCCAGAATAACGCCAGCACTTACCGGGAAGATTGAGCAGCAAAAGAGGGATTTGCCCCACACAGGTAAAAAATGGTCTATTGGCGGGATTGGAGCGAAAGTCAACTGGCGGCCTACCAGGGGGATCAAGGCAGCAGCAATCACTGTGCCAAATTTGCGGCTGCTTCCGCTTTGAACCTGCTCTACGGGAGGGAGATCAACGGGAATGAGCTGGTTTCCTGGGTTGGGTCCCGGCCCCTGAAGGGAACTGGAGTTTATACGATCCTGGGCAATCACAACGGCAGCCTGGTCTACCAGACGGCCAACCTGCTCCGGGCCCTGGCCAGGCTGGAAGGTATTTCTCTCCAGATCAAGTGCGGGATCGGAGACAAAACCACCCTGCTGATGCTGCTCGACCAGAGCGCTTCCCTCGCCCTGGTTTCCCTGACCTATTTCCGGGGGAAAGAACCCTTGATCGCCCGGGGAGAGAAGACAACCTCAGCACTGGGATCCACCCGCTGGGTGGGGGGACATATCATGATCCTGGCCGCCTATGATCCCGACCACCACAATCGGGCAGGGATCAGCACTCCCTGGGGATTTCTGAGCTCCTGGGGAGCTGATGACCAGCTTTACTGGATGACAGAGAATGACTTTCTTCACAGTTGGGGCCGGCTGTCCATCTTCAACATGGTTTCTGTGAGCAGGTCAGATCCCTGAGCGGTGATTTTCCCCAGGGCTCTCACATGATTTCCCATCCCGGCGGACCCGATCAGGAGAACAGTTTGGCCAGATTTTCCGGATAGGGGGGGCGAACGATCCCTTCCTCAGTGATCAGGGCAGTAACGAATTTCGCGGGAGTGATATCGAAAGCCGGGTTGCCTACCGGCGCATTATCGGGAGTGATCTGGCAGCTGTTAATGTGAGTCACTTCCTCAGGCGGTCTTTCCTCGATCTCGATCTGATCCCCGGACGGTGTGGCTAAATCGATGGTTGATTTAGGCACTGCCACGTAAAAGGGAACCTGATGTTCGCGGGCTACCACAGCCAGGTTATAAGTTCCGATTTTATTGGCCACATCGCCGTTGGCTGCGACCCGATCGGCACCCACGATGCACAGATCCACCTTCCCTGTCCTCATGAAGTGGCCAGAGGAGCTGTCCGGGACAACCTTAAAGGGCACCCCGTACTGGAGCAGTTCCCAGGCTGTCAGCCGGGCACCCTGGAGACGCGGCCGGGTTTCATCAACGTAAACAAAGATCTTCTTTCCAGCCTCATGAGCCAGCCGGATCGCTCCCAGCGCAGTGCCGTAATCGACTGTCGCCAGGCTGCCGGTGTTGCAGTGGTGAAATATAACCGCTCCGTCAGGGATGAGCTGCTGGGCATGCTTTCCCAGCGAGAGATTTACCCGGACGTCTTCCTCGGCGATCCGCTGGGCTTCTTCAAGCACAAGCCCCTGCAGGGCAGCCCGCGATGGGGCTCTAGCACTGCGAGCCAGCTGGAGAATCCGTTCCACAGCCCAGGATAGATTCACCGCTGTAGGCCGCGCTTTGCGAAGGATTCTGGCGGCTTCTTCCATCTCCCCCAGCACCAGATCGGGGTTTTCATTTTTCGAGTACCAAGGAACCAGGGCTAACCCAAAAGCCGCGGCAGCTCCTATCGCCGGGGCGCCCCTTATCACCATATCCTGGATAGCGCCGGCCACAGCCTCCGCGGTTTGATACTGGTTGTAAATGACCTGCCGGGGAAGCTTTCGCTGGTCGATCATGCTGACCGCGCCTGTCTCAAGCCAGCGGATAGTGTAGAAATCAGCCATCATCCCTCCTGCCCCTTCTGCCCGGAAAGCGGAAAATCACTCCTCAATCCAATTATAACCTTGGAACGCGCCGGGTATGTGGGCCACAGATCAAGCCCGGGGTTATGCTGGGGTGATAAGGGAAAAAAGCCATTCCTTGGAACAGTTTGACAGCCTGCCTTATATCCTATGATCTGGACTGGTAAAAAGGCAGCTCTTCCAGATCAGAAATGGGGAATTGGCCTACCGAGCCAGCTGCGGGAAGCTTGCTCTTGAACCGATATCGCTTGATGCGGTTGATCATCGCTTCCACAAAGGAGCTTTCAAAGCCCCGTTCCAGGCATTCTTCCGCTGAGAGCTTTTCCTCCAGCAGCAGGAAAAACAGCCGGTCCATATCATCGTAGGTGCAGCCAAGCTCACCCTCGTCCGTCTGTCCTATCCAAAGATCAGCTGAGGGTGCTTTGCGAACGATCACGTCTGGCACTCCCAGCTCTGCGGCAAGCTGCCGTACCTGAGCTTTGTACAGATCGGCCAGGGGGTTGAAATCATAGGCTCCATCGCCGTGCAGGGTGCTGTAGCCCAGCAGGATTTCGGTCTTGTTGCCGGTACCGACCACCAGCCCTGGTAAAGACGCTGATTGATCGTAAACGTTGATCATCCGTACTCTGGCCATGATATTCCCCCGGCGGACCGGGCTGGCATCCGGATGATTTTCAAGGATGGCATCCACCGCGGGGGAGATGTCAATCGTTTTAGAGGAGATGCCCAGTTTATCTATCACCAGCCGGGCATGCTCCTGAGATTCTGGGGAAGAAGTCCTGTACGGCATCAACAGACAAAGTACGTTTTCGGCTCCTAGGGCGCGCACGGACAGGAAAGCGCTCAGGGAGGAATCCACTCCCCCAGAAAGGCCCAGGACAACTTTGCTAAAGCCAGCATCTTTGACCGTGGTATTGATGAAATCTGTTAATCTGGTAATTGCCTTCGAGGAATCAAGAGCCAGTTGATTCATAATTGGTATTTTCCTTTGTCAGAAAATAGATGCCCACTCCCACAGCAGCCAGCAGAGCCAGGGAAATCCAGCTCTCCCAGCGCAACCCCAGGGTTCTGGGAGCGGGATCCACCCGGAAAAAAGAGATTAAAGCATTAATGGCAAGCAAGCCCGCCAACCCCAATAAGCCCCTGGTGCCCGGGGGACTCTGGCGCTTCAGCGGAAAGAGAATTGCTCCCCCGACCCAGCCAGCGCTGGACAAAGCTCCCAGAATAGGGAACGGCCAGCGCCTTACCGTTTCTCCGAAAACATCCTTTACCGGAACGCCAAACCAGGCCTGAGTAGCGGGGCCGTAGCCGATCCCTGTTCCCCAGCCGGCCAACCAGATTCCCACGGCCAGGGTGCCCAGCAGAGGAAGATAGCTGTCTGCCAGCACTCCCGGAGGTTCCTTCCAGATCCAATGGATCAGCAAGATCGACAGTACGGCTCCCAGAAATGCTCCCGGCCAGCTCAAGCCGCCCAGCCAGAACTGGGGAACTTCCAGCAGGTGGTCTTTGTAATACGCGAAGTTAAACAGAGCAAAGGACAGCCGGCTGCCAAGCAGACTGACCAGGACCAATCCAATGCCACCATCGATCAGGAACGGCAGGTCCTGTTTGCTGAGGAGATGTGACAGATACAGCCCCAGCCCGGCGCAGCCGGAGATCAGGATCGCATAAAGGGTAAAGGTGCCCAGTACCAGGGGTTGGGTAATCACCCTAAAATCATACCATAGGGGCTCAATCAAGTATAATCAGATTACCCTGGTGTAAACGAACAACACGTTAACCAGAAAGGATATAACCATGAAACCGCTTGCGATTAAACCGGTAGATACGCTGGAGGAACGCAAGGCATTCTTGAAATTCCCCTGGAAAGTCTATCAAAATGACCCTTACTGGGTCCCCCCTATCTTTTCAGAACGGGTTCATTTCACTGATCCGCAGAAAAACCCCTTTTTCGAACACGCTGAGGCTCAGCTCTATCTGGCGCTGCGGGGGGAGGAGATTGTCGGCACTATCGCCGCCTTTTCAAACCACCTCCACAATGAATATCAAGATGAGAATGTAGGGTTTTTTGGCTTTTTTGAGGTCCTGGAAGACTTCGAAGCCGCGGAGGCTCTCTTCAGGACAGCAGAAAAATGGACCCGGGAACATGGCCACATCGCTCTGCGCGGCCCCGCCCAGTGGTCTACCAATGATGAATGCGGCTTGCTGGTGGACGGATTCAATGACTCTCCCCGGATACTGATGACCTACAATCCTCCCTATTACATGGAATATATTGAACGCCTGGGTTACAGCTATGCCCGTGACCTGTGGGCGTACGAACTGGCAGTGGCAGATTTTATGAAAATAGCTGGCGAGCGGCTGGACAGGTTGACTACCAAAATCCTGGCCCGGAAGAATATCACCATTCGCAAACTGGATATGAAGCACTTTGACGAGGAAGTCGATAAAGTCAAACTGCTCTACAACGAAGCCTGGTCAAAGAACTGGGGTTTTATTCCCATGACCGATCCAGAATTCGACCAGCTGGCGGATGAGCTGCACGACATCATCGATCCAGACCTGGTCTATATCGCGGAGAAGGATGGAAATACAGTAGGCTTCAGTCTGTCTCTCCCGGATCTCAATGAGCCCCTGCGGCTGGCTTATCCCAGGCCTGACACGCCGGAGTGGTGGGTGATGGCCAAGCTGGTCTGGCATTGGAAGATCCGCCGTCAGGTGACCTGGGTGAGGGTGTTTGCCCTGGGTGTGATCCCGGAATACCGGAAACTGGGTATAGACGCCCTGTTCTATTACAAAACAGCCCAGGCAGCACTGAAAAAGGGCATGAAGATGGGAGAGATGAGCTGGATCCTGGACAATAATGACAAAATGAACCGGCCTATCATCGCCCTGGGCGGCAAGGTCTATAAAACCTACCGCTATTATGAAAAAGGGCTTTAGAGCCTTCCAGTCAACCGGCAAGCGCATGAGCGAGATCAAGAACATCCCGGGCAGTGGAGTAACGATCCAACCTGCCGTCCTCCGGGATTTCAAAGCCATTTACCAGATGGAAAGGATCTGCTTCAAGCAGGATGCCTGGCCTCTGCTGGACATCCTGGGCGTACTGACCATCCCCCAGGTGATCCGCCTGAAAGCTGTGGAGGGTGATAAACTGATCGGTTTCATCGCGGCTGATTTGCGTCGTTCTCAGGGCACAGCCTGGATCGCGACCCTGGCGGTCCTGCCCTCTTACAGGAGAAAAGGGGTCGGGGCCGCCCTGCTGAGGTCCTGTGAGGATCAAATCTCCCTGCCGCGCGTCCGCCTGAGCGTTCGCAAGACCAACTACTCTGCTATCCAGCTCTACTTGAAATCCGGCTACCAGCAGGTGGATATCTGGAAAAGTTATTACCGGGGTGGAGACGATGCCTTGATATTCGAAAAGATCCCGGAACCTGAAGAGAGCTCTGTGACCCCGGAACTCCACCCGACCTCTTGATAAGCTGTTCTCCCTCAAAATAACCCGACCAGAGGCACAGGGAGGACTCTCCCATCAGCCGCTGAGTGTCCTATAATAAAACACAATGTCCGCCGACACACAACACATCGCTCCACCTTTACTGATCGATCAGCAGATCCCCTTCGAGGAACTGGTTGAGAACCTGAAGTCACAACAAATCCTGGCTGTTGATACAGAAGCTAACAGCCTGTATGCCTATCACGAACAGGTTTGCCTGATCCAGATCTCCACCACAGAGCAGGATTACATCATCGATCCTCTGGCACTGGAGGACCTATCGCCATTGGGGGACCTGTTCAATGACCCATCCATCGAAAAGATATTTCATGCTTCGGAATACGATATCCTGATCCTTCACGAAGATTTCCAGTTCGAATTTCAGAATCTATTTGACACCATGCTGGCTGCCCAGATCCTGGGGAGAAGCAAGCTGGGGCTGAATGCCCTGCTCGAAGAGCTGGCAGGAATCAAGGTCAATAAGAAATACCAGCGGGCGGACTGGGGAAAAAGGCCCCTCCCGGAGGACATGCTCCGCTACGCCCAGATCGACACCCATTTCCTGATCCAGATCAGGCATCATCTGGCAGCTGAACTTGAAAGCCGCGGACTAACCCCCATCGCCGAAGAGGATTTTGCCCGGGCCTGTCTGGTCTACCTCCATCTTAAGGAGGACAAAATCGCGCCGTGCTGGAAGATCAACGGGGCTCGAAAGCTACCCCCCCAGAAAGCGGCTGTCCTGGAAAAGCTGTGCCAGTACCGGGACAATGTAGCCCGGAAGATGAACCATCCTGTATTCAAGGTGCTCAACGCCCAAACCCTGCTGATGCTGGCGGAGCATTCCCCAACCACTTCTGCCCAGCTGTTCAGATTGGATTTACCTGGCAGGAAAAATATCCAGCGGCACGCAGAAGGGCTGCTCAAAGCCATTCGGTCAGGGCTGGAGTCAGAACCTGTTCACCCGCCCCAGAGAGTACGAGTGGATGATACCTTCCTGGCAAGGGAGAAAGCCCTCCGCGGCTGGAGGAAGCAAATGGCCAGGAAGATGAACGTCAACTCCGCTGTAGTGCTCCCGCGGGATCTGCTCTACAAAATAGTGGCTGAAAATCCCCAGACCAGGGAGGATCTGGACGCGGTTCTGGAAGAGGTCCCCTGGCGAAGAGCAAAATTTGGAGAGGAAATACTGTCTGTGATTCGAAGTGCTACCCAGCCTGGGAGGCAAAAATGAAAGTCCATTTCTTAGGAGCCGCGAGAACCGTAACGGGCTCTATGCATCTATTGGAAATCAATCAACACCGGTTGCTGCTGGAATGCGGCCTTTTCCAGGGCCGGAGACAGGAAAGCTATCGCCGCAACCGAACCTTCCCCTTTGATCCTCAGGAGATTGACGCAGTCATTCTGTCCCACGCCCATATCGATCACAGTGGAAATCTGCCCCACCTGGTGAAGGGTGGGTATCGCGGTCCAATCTACACAACCATTGCCACCGCCCACCTGGCCAATATCATGCTGATGGACTCTGGTTATATCCAGGAAAAGGACGCTGAATACCTTAACAAAAAGCTTAAAAAGAAGGGGAAAGAACCCATCGAACCCCTCTACACGAAAGAGGATGCCGCCAGGGTGTCGCCCTACTTCTCCGGACTTCACTACCAGCAGAGTTTTGAACCTGTCCCCGGAGTAAAAGCCCATCTGGTGGACGCGGGACATATCCTGGGTTCAGCGGCAGTTGTATTGGATATAACCGAAGGGAAGAGCTCTTTCCGTTTATGGTTCTCGGGAGATATCGGCCGGCCGGGACTGCTATTGATACGCGACCCGGTGCTTCCCAAAGGGGCTAAATACCTGATCATGGAATCCACCTACGGCGATACCAAAAAGCGTGATCCTGAAGAAGCGTTCCTAGAATTGAAGGATGTCGTCCAAAGGACCATTCAAAGAAAAGGGCGGGTGATCATTCCGGCCTTCGCGGTCGGCAGGACCCAGGAGCTGGTTTTCGGCCTTCATAAAATGATCGAGAAAGGGGACATTCCGGAGATCCCGATCTTTGTGGACAGCCCCCTGGCCATCCGCGCTTCCCAGATCTTCCGCCAGCATCCAGAGTGCTATGACGAGGAAACCCGCCAGTTCATCGCTGACGATAGACATCAAGAAGCACTGGGCTTCGAACGCTTGAAGTATACCCTTTCCGTTGAGGAGTCCAAGCAGATCAACTACACCAAACCACCTTTTGTGGTCATCTCAGCCTCGGGGATGGCCGAAACCGGCCGCATCCTCCACCACCTGAAGAACAACATTGAAGACCCCCGCAACACGATCCTGATCGTGTCCTGGCAGGCACCTAACACTCTCGGCAGGCGGCTGGCTGACCAGGAAAAGGTTGTCAAGATCTTTGGGGAAAGCTACCAGCGCAAGGCCGAGGTGGTCACCATCAACGGCTTCTCCTCCCATGCTGGCCAGGAAGGGCTGCTGGCTTACGCGAAATCCACCCAGGACACCCTCAAGAGGCTTTTCCTGGTCCACGGCGAACCTCGCGGCGCCGAGCCGCTGATGGATAAAATGCGCCAGGCCGGGATAGAGGATATAACCTATCCCAAGCAGGGCACGGTGGTCAATCTGGATTGACGGGGTCAGCCAGATGATCGATCTGACACCAGGTTGTACTTCTGGCGGATGAAATCGACATCCGCTGGGGGGATTTTATCTGGCTCAGCGATCTGGATCGCCTGGTAGTAGATCTGCGCCCCGGTCTCTATGTCCCAGGCATGGGAAAACGCCTTAGCAAGAGTAGCACCGACCGCAACCATCCCATGATTTTTCAACAAACACCCCTTAAGCTCCGGGCGGCGCTGCAGCAGATCCGCCGCATGATCACCTACCGCTGCGGTCCCCGGCCTGGCATAGGGGGCAACCGGGATTGGGCCTCCGGTGACCAACAGTTCAAGGCAGACAGGGGGCAGCTCCCGGCCCAGAACTGCAAAGGTGAGTGCATAATAAGAATGGGTGTGGATCACCGCATTCACATCTTCCAACCTTTCCAGGATTCTGGTGTGCAGGTGGAATTCAGAGGAAGGTTTGAGCCCTTCCCGGGCGTCCAGGATGTTCCCCTCAAGATCGATCACCACAACATCTTCAGGGGCCATTACCTCATACTGCACCCCGGAGGGGGTTATCGCCAGGTTGCCGTCGGCGGTCCGACAGCTGATATTCCCCGCTGACAGCCTGATCAGGTTGGCTTTGTTCAAACGGATCGCGGTCTCAAAGACACGTTCTCGTGCTTCCCTGTAATCCATACCAATCACCTCAATCAAATATTGCTTAGCTCCACCTGTGTTAATCAGATAATTAACATCCAGACAGCTCTGCTTGATCAGATCCAGGAAACCGGAGATATTCTGACAAGAGCCAGAGCAAGCTTGGACGATAGTCAGTTTCCCTGGTTTGATTATATAAGAGAATCTGACTCTCGATCTACCCTTTCACCCTGCATGGGGATCTATCAAGCAGAAGGGGTCAACCTCAGCTTAGAGGCTGCCCCTGGACCAGAGCCAGTCTGCCGGTCTGGATCTTGACCTTCCTGCTTATCACGGGGCACTTTACCCGGAAAAGGAAGAACACTTTATCCCCCTGGTCATCAAGGGTCTCATAATTAGCCTGGCCTTTCGCCAACACCAGACTGGACCTCGTAAATAGCTCCCTGAATTCCGGCGTGGCCTGGCTGAGGACTGTGCCAGGTGAGCATGTGCCGTTCTCGGCAATCAGTGCTACCTGATCTAGACCAGCGGCTTCAGCATCCTCCCGGGTCGCATCGTTGAGGATCGGACCGCTTTTTACTGCGTAAACAACTGGAACAGGCAGGGTCTCTATCAATACCCGGTCGAACACTGTCTCACCAACATTATCTGCCAGGATTAAAAGCCGGGAAGCATCTGCAAGTCTTTCCCGGAACGCTTCTAGACTGGCACCCGCCAATTCCTCCTCTACAGTCGTCATGACCTCATCCCACAGGTGATAGTCATTAACATGGATGACATCGATGACATTGCCTGCCGCGCTGATCTTGAGGGCCTGCTCCAGAGGAGCCTCACCCTGCTTGACCAGCTCCCGAAGTTCATCAAAGTAGCTCATGGCCAGGGCGTGGCTGGTCCTTTTCATTTCACGATATGGATCAGTTTGTCCGGTGATCTGGCTGATGATCCGGTTCGTTTCGCCGGCTAGCTGGGAGGGGCTCAACCGGTCATCGGCCTCCGCAAGGTAGCGCAGGACTCGTTTGATGGCTCTGAATTGGCTTTCTGGATCGGTCTCGTTCTGCTGGATAACACTGACTGCCTGCCGGACCAGGCAGGTATAGCACTCAGGGAAGGTCTTCATAAGATTATCAGTCCCGATTCACTTCAGGGACCATTTTCTGGACAAATTCCCTGATTTCCTGATCGCTCCGTAAATTAAGGGCTTCTTCTGCAACCTCCCGGGCCTGCTCGTGGGAGATGGATCGGATCAATCTTTTGGCGAAAGGTATGGCCGGAGGATTCATACTGAACTCGTCCAGACCCAGGCCGAGCAGGATCGGAATTGCCAGCATTTCGCCGGCCATTTCACCGCACAGGCCCACCCATTTCCCCTGGGCGTGAGCAGCATCGATCACGGTTTTGATCAATCGAAAGACCGCCGGCTGAAAGCCAGATGCCAGGGCTGCCACCTGGGTGTTGGTCCGGTCAGCAGCCATGGTGTACTGAGTCAGGTCATTGGTGCCAATTGAGAAGAAATCAACCACTTCCGCCAGCTGGTCAGCCAGCACCGCAGCTGAAGGGATCTCGATCATGATACCGATCTCCATCTCCTCGGCGATTTGCTGCTTTTCCTCCAGTAGTTCACCCTTGCACTCTTCCAGAACTGCCCTGACCTTAAGGACATCATCTACTGAGGCAACCATCGGGAACATCAGTTTCAGGTTGTTGCCATAGCCTGCACGTAAAGCCGCCCGCAGCTGGGGTTTGAAGAGTTCGGGCCTTTCCTGGCAGAGGCGGATTGCCCTCACTCCCAGGAAAGGATTCATTTCTACCGGTAAATCAATATAAGGAATTTCCTTATCTCCTCCCACGTCCAGGGTGCGCAGGATAACAGGCCGCTGTCCAAAGGCATCGGCGATGGTTTTATAGCTCTGGTACTGCTCCTCTTCCGAAGGCAGGCTTTCCCGTTCCAGATAGAGGAACTCCGAGCGGAGCAGCCCCACTCCTTCTGCGCCGGCATCCAGAGCTGGCTGAACGCCATCCACGCTGCCAATATTCGCTACCACCTCTACCCGGTGGCCATCTGTAGTTATTGCTGCTTGATGGCTGAGGGATTCCGCTTCAACCTTGATCTTCCGGATACTTTCCTGTCGGTTCTTGAATTCCTTCAATTCTTCAGGATCAGGGTTGACGACAACTTTTCCCGCATCGCCATCAACCACCAGTTGATCCCCGGAACGGATCTCCCCAACGTCCTCTCCCGCGCCAACCACAGCGGGGATTCCCAGGCTGCGGGCCAGGATAGCTGTATGGGAAGTCGCTCCCCCACCTGCCGTGCAAAAGCCGAGCACCAGCTTCTTATCAAGCAGCACTGTATCCGAAGGGGTTAAATCTTGCGCCACGATAATGGAGGGGACTTTCAATTCAGAAGCTGGAGAGTCGTCCACTTCTAATAAATTACGCAAACACCTGGAAGTTACATCGCGGATATCCGCCGCCCGGGCGCTTAAGTATTCGTCCTCAATCGCTTCCAGCTGGCTGGCAAAACTTTCAGCAGTCTCCAGCAGCGCTGCTTCAACATTAATCCGCTCAGACTCAACCCGGTTTTTTACTGCAGCAAGCAATTCGGGGTCATCAAGCATCAATTTCTGGGCATTGAATATTTCCGCTGCTTCCGCGCCGCATTCTGCTTGCGTGACCAGGAATGCCTGATCTAACTGCTGGCCAGTCTCTTCCCGGGCCTGCTCAAAACGCTGCCACTCGGCATCCGGGTCTTCGACCTGGTGGGTATCAATGACCAGTTCTTCTCGACCGTACAATAAAGCCGGGCCGATTGCCACACCATAGGATGCAGGAATGCCGCTGATCTCTTTCATCATTTCTCCCCAAAATTGTCATCCACAAGCGCCTGTAAAGCCTCCAGCGCCTGATCGGCGTCATCTCCCACAGCTTTGATCCTGATCTCTGCACCCTGATTCGCTCCCAGGGTCAGTACACCAAGGATACTTTTCGCGTTGGCCGTGGTCTCGCCGTGGGACACTTCGATATCAGCAGAGAATTTAGCTGCGGTCTGGACGAACAGAGATGCAGGGCGGGCATGCAAACCAACGGCATTCTCAATGGTTAAAGTGATTTCCGGCATAAACGCTCCTGTTTAGTAATTCATTAGGATCGGATTTTCCAATGTTTCTTTCAGATCCGCAACAAAGCGGGCAGCCACAGAGCCATCGATGATTCGATGGTCAGCCGATAATGTAAAGCGCATCACCGGGCGGATGGCAATCGCTTTGTCAGGGAGAGCGCGAACTTCTTGCTGGGTTGCTCCTACAGCCAGGATAGCTGCTTCTGGGGAGTTAATGATAGCATTGAACTGCTCTATACCAAAAGGCCCCAGATTGGTAATGGTAAAAGTGCCACCCTTTACATCTGTACTGGAGAGCTGGTCGCTCCTTGCTCTGGTTACCAGGTCATTGGTTTCATCAGCTATCGCGCGGATCCCCTTCTTAGCGGCATTTTTAATTACGGGCACTATCAAACCTTTCTCCAGCGCCACAGCCACACCGATATTGATATCCTGATGCAGGACAATGTTATCCCCCACCAGGGAGCTGTTGAGCATGGGGTGGTTGGATAACGTCATTGCCACCAGCTTTACCAGCAGCGCCGTAACGGAGATTTTCCCATCACCCCGCTCCAGTGCCAGTTTATTATAATCTTCCCGCACCTGGATAAATTTTGTCATATCCACACTGACTGTAAACTGGACATGGGGAATGGTTTGGTAGCTGGCCGTCATTCGCTCTGCGATCGTCCGGCGCATGCCGATCAAGGGAATGCTCTCTCCACTCTTGACCCCCACCGCTGTAGGTGTGCCAATGAGAGGCTGGAAGCTTTCCACATCAGAGGCCTGGATCCTTCCCCCGGGACCCGTACCCCTGACGAGGGACAAATCGACCCCTTTGATCCGGGCTGTTCTCCGGGCAGCAGGGGAGGCGATCAGGTCCCCCGCGCTGGTTTCTGGCTTTTCCAGCTCGATAGCCGCCTGCACATCCTTTTTGGTTACCTTGCCCCCCTTTCCGGTAGCTGGTACGGTTAAGAGATCAATGTTGTGGCTTTCCGCCATCTTCTTCGCCACCGGAGTCGCCTGAACCCGGGAGCTTTCCTCTAGATGCTGAGCTGCTGGAGCAGATGATGCCTGGGCTGCTTGGGTTTTCACTGCCCCTTCCGGAAGTTCCTCCCCCTCCTCCAGGATGTAGGCAATGACCGTTCCGATGGGAATCACATCTCCAGGTTGGGCTGATATCCCTTGCAGAATACCGGTTCCTGGCGACTCCACATCAATGGCAATCTTATCCGTCTCGATCACCAGGATAATTTCCCCTTCGGTTACCTGCTGTCCTTCGGTTTTAAGCCACTCAACGACTGTACCAGTTTCCTGGTCCATGTCGACTTTGGGCATAATCATCTCTACGGCCATATCACACCTTCAGGGTGGCCAGCTGCCTGGCTTTTTCTATAATGTCCTCAACCTGCGGGACAGCTGCTCTTTCCAGATTGCGGTTGTAAGGGATTGGCACTTCCCGGCCAGCCAGGCGAAGGATAGGAGCCTCCAGATATCCAAATGCCTCGCTCTCCGCGATCACTCCTGCCAGCTCACCGCCAAACCCGCCGGTTTTTACCGCCTCATGCACAATCAGCACTTTTCCGGTCTTCTTAACGGAATTGACGATGGTCTCTGTATCCAGTGGGCGGAGGGTCCGGGGATCAACGATTTCGACATCAATCCCTTCCTGCGCCAGCTGTTCGGCTGCTTCCTGGGACTTCTTGACCATTATAGCCGTGGCGATTATCGTCAGATCCTTTCCTTCCCTTTTGATGTCCGCCTGCCCGAGAGGGATCTCGTAAGGTTCTTCCGGCACCTCTCCTTTGGTCTTGTAGAGCAGTTTATGCTCAATGAAGACAACCGGGTTGTTATCCCGAATGGATGAGATCAGCAGGCCTTTGGCATCATAGGGAGTGCTGGGCATGGCTACTTTCAATCCCGGCACATGCACGAACCAGTTCTCGAAACTCTGGGAATGGTGCTCCGCTGCACCTGTCCCCGAGCCAGCTGGTGTTCTTAAAACCATCGGCACTGTGGACTGCCCTCCGAACATGTAGCGCAGTTTAGCAGCCTGATTGACCAGCTGTTCCGATGCCAGCGTTGTGAAATCCATGAACATGATCTCCGCTATGGGGCGCATGCCAATCAGGGCCGCCCCCGTCGCGGCACCGGTCAGGCCCAACTCAGTAATAGGCGTATCCAGGATGCGCTCATGGCCGAACTCTTCCAGCATGCCGTAGGAGACTTGAAAGGCGCCTCCATATTCTCCGATGTCCTCACCGATTAAAAATACCCGGGGGTCACGCTCCATCTCCTGGGTCATGGCTTCCCGGACCGCTTCCAAATAAGAAATTTCTCTCATGGCGCATACACCCCTTCTTCTAAAGTTTGGACATCCGGCTCAGGGCTGGACTCCGCAAAAACCCTGGCAGACTCAATATCAGCATAGGCTTTCTTTTTGATTTCCTCGGCTTTCTCATCTGTGATCAATTTTTCAGTCTTACAATATTTGCGGAATTTAAGGATCGGGTCCTTCTTTTTCCAGGCTTCGATCTCCTCGTTGGTCCGGTAGCGGTTGCGGTCGCTTTTAGAATGCCCCCGCCAGCGATAGGTATCATTGACTACCAGAGAGGGACCGCCTCCGCCGCGAGCCCGGTCGACGCCCATCTGGACTGCGTCTCTAACCTCTATCAGATTGTTGCCGTCCGTGGCCGTGCTTGTCAGCCCATAAACCTCACCATGGGCGGCGATCTTCTTGGAAGTCGTCCAATCCCTGGATGCGAACGACATGGCATATTGATTGTTTTCACATACGAAAACGACCGGCACCTGATACAACTCAGCCAGGATCATGGACTCATGGAAAGCACCGGTAGATGCCGCCCCGTCCCCAAAGAAGCACAGCAGGACTCGATTTTCAGCTTCCATCTTGAGACCGATGCCAATGCCTACCGCCAGAGGAAGGCCTCCTCCCACTACACCGTTAGCGCCCAGGTTGCCACCCTTGATGTCAGCAATATGCATCGATCCACCCCGACCGCGGCAGTAGCCGTTTGCTTTACCGTAGAATTCCGCCATCATCAAATTCAGGTCCGCCCCCTTGGCGATGGTCAATCCGTGGCCGCGGTGGTGTCCGATAATGTAATCAGTCGGCTCCAGCGTGCTGATCGAGCCTACAGCAGAAGCTTCCTGCCCGATGGACAGATGCATCGTGCCATGGATCTTGCCGGCCATATAGCTTTTTTCAGCCTGCTCCTCGAAGGCCCGGATCTGGTACATCTGCAGCAGATACTTCTCTGCATTTTCCTTTGTTAAAGTCATGCTCGTTTACCTCCCCATCTGAAAAGAATCAATAGCAGCCCGAAATTCTCGAGCTGCAGCTGCAGGATCAGGAGTCTCTCTGATCGCCCTTCCAATAATAAATACCGAGATATCCAATCCTTTAAAAAAGCCAATCATATTCAGATTGATCCCCCCCGCTACAGAAATCTTAAAACCCATACCGATCAAATCCTGAATGGTATTCCAATCGCTTTTCTCCCAGGTTCGGGACAGGTTGCCTTCATCCCAACCACGGTGATAAACCATCCGTTCTACACCGATCTCCCGCCATTCTTCTGCCCGGGAGATGATATCCCGGACGCCTGTCAGCTCGATGAACATCTCTTTCCCTGGACGGGACCGGGCTTCCTCCAGGGCCAATTTGACCGTATCCAGCGGTGCCGCCCCCAGGACGGTCATCCAATCTGCTCCAGCATCGAAAGCCATTTTAGCTTCCCCGCCACCCACATCCGGCGTTTTGATGTCGGCCAGGATCAGATTATCCGGGCACAGTTCTTTGATAGTTCGAACCGCCAGCATTCCAGCAGATTTTGACAGAGGAGTGCCCACCTCAATCACATCAACCTCATTATGGACTGCCTGTGCCATCGCCAGAGCAGGAGCCAAGTCGAAATAATCTAAAGCCAATTGAATTAATGTTTGATTTTTCATTGATTCGTTAATCCTTTATATCCTGGTGCCTTTTCCAGCCTTCCCTCATCTTCTCCCGAATGAACCTGCCAGCTTCTTCAACCAATTCTACTGCGTTCGGGAAATCCTCGGTCCAGAGCTCCAGCACAACAGGCGCTTGAAAACCCATCCCGGCTAACTTTTCAAAGGCATTTACAAATGGGACTTCGCCATCGCCAGGAGATACATATCGCAGCTGACCGGGCAGAGTGTCCTTGACATGCAGCGCGGCTATATGGCCCTTGACGTAGTCCAGCTGAGACACAACATCTACGCCGGCGTAAATCAAATTGCCCAGATCGGTGTAGGTCTGGAACCAGGGAGAATTGAAGTAGCGCACGTATTCCATCACCCTGGTCATGGTGTTGATCTGGATATCCCAATTCTCCAACGCCAGCATCAGGCCAGCTCCACTGGCTAACTTGAAGCCTTCTCCAAGATTTTCCAGGAATCTTTTCTGGGTGTTCTGATCAACTTGCTCGTAATAATCCTCCGCTCCCCCTAATAATATGGTCCTGACATTCAGTTCGATTGCCAGGTCTATGGCTTTCTTTAATATTTCCAGTGCTTTGGTCCTGGTTTCCAGCGACTTACTGCCCAGAGGAAAACGGCGATGGGCGCTCAGACTCAAGGATTGGATCCTCACGCCGGTGTTTTCTACCAAGTTTCTGAGATTCTTTTTTTCCCCAGCTGTCCAATCAAGACGGGCAATCCTCTCGTTTGTGTCATCGATGGACATCTCCAGAAAGTCAAATCCAGTCTGGCGGGTAAGAATCAGCCTTTCCTCCCAGGAACAGTGCTTTGGCAGGGCTTTCTCGTAAAGTCCCACAGGTATGCTGCTCAGGTCACTGGTCCAGGTCATCACCATTTATTAATCACATTTGTGAGTTTTTTTTTCACGTACGTGATATTATAAGGCGGATTAAGCTCTCTGTCAATATGCCAGCTGCCCTCAGATGGGAACCGGGGCTCACCGGGAATTGATGGGGTAGCCCCCCTCATTCAAGACTGTCTGACACATCGCTACCAGGTTCTCGGGCGGCACATCTGGCTGGACATTATGAACGGGGCCCAGCAGCAGACCTCCGCCTTTCCCAAGGGTCTGGATCACCCGGCGTGTCTCCTCCCTGACCTGTTCTGGTGTCCCGTGGGGCAGCACCTGCTGGGTGTCGATCGCTCCATGAAAGACCAGTTCGTGTCCAAAATCAGCCTGCAGGCCCTCAACCTCCATCCCCTGGCTGCGTGTCTGGATGGGATCCAGGATCTGGACCCCGTCGTGGATGAGATCCGGGATAAAGGTTCGGATGGCTCCATCTGAGTGGAACATCAGCTTGACATGGCTGGCCCCAGCTTGATCCAGAGCTCGCCGGGCAGCTTTCCAGCGCCGGCTCAGTACCGGTCTGAGTATTTCCTGCCAGACCCGGTTTGAAAACAAGGGCCTATCCTGCATTCCCAGGTCATCTCCACTGGCTTTAAAAATACTTAAATATACTCCTGCCTCACGGATGCCGTAGGCATCCAGCTCAATTTGGATATCAGCTATTCGATTGAGCAGCCTGCTGGCGAAATCCGGGTAATTGACCAGATCGATCAGCCAGCTCTCGTACCCTCGCAGGAAAGCTGCCTGCTCCAGGATGGTTCCCCCAAAACGTCCGATCAGGGCAAAATCTGTGGTGTCATAGAGGGAGCGGGCTTTTTCCGCTACGCCCTCCAGCCTGCCTTGATCGGCAGGGTCCGGCCAGGGATACTCATTCAGATCGATCTCGTCAGGATGCAGGCCTTCCAGCGGTGAGTGAGAGACCTCAAGCAAGAACGACCCGTCCTCGAAGTCGATCCTTTTCCGACCTACTCCCCACTCGTCAAAAACCGTGCCGTCAGCCAGAGCAGGTGGGGAGATGTCCTGTTGGGGACGATTCAATTTCAGGGAAATGGTGTCGAAACCCAGCCTGGCCAGGAGGTCGAGTCCGGGCTGAACTTCGCCGAATCTATTAGGTTGGGTTTCGTGATCCGGGCGGAGGCCCAGAAATTCCCGCAGCCGCAAGTACGGAATCTCCGTGATGGTCATACTGAGCGGCACACGGTCCGGTTCCCTGTGATTAATTGCTGTTTCAACCCGTTTGCGGGATGTCCAGTTAGAAAGCACCCCAGCCTCCCTTAAATTGGCTCTTCGGACCTGCACTTCTCTGAAGCCAGAACTGTTAATCAGGCATTTTTATCTTCTTTGTGCTTCCGCCGCTCCATTTCCCCCTGGATCATTTTGCGTGTGCTGGGTGCCATGCGCTGAATTTTAGCTCCCTGGAGGGCCTGGAGGACCCCATCGGCCAATTCCTTCTCATCGAGAAGCAGCTTCAGGTTCTCGACCGTTTTTCGGCGGGGTATCAGCGCCCCCATCCTGGCAATGAACGGGAAAGGCGAGGCCTTTACAGCTTTTTCCCAGGGGACGCCGATGATTTTGCGGATCTTCTTATTGGATTTTTTCCGGTTCAGCTCCTCTGAAGTGTAAGTGGCTTTGGCCATTTCCGCGATCAGGAAGCGGTAGATGCGGACCAGATTGTTCCAGGTGGCAAACATGAACAGACCGTAGATTAAAACGATGGTGTTGATCCAGATGGTATTGTCGCGGTAAAAATACAGAATTGCCCGACCTACTTTACCCAGCATGGCTTCAATCAGTGGACCAATCATACAAAACATCCTCCGGGTACACATAAAAGAACAGGGTGTGTAAAATTCATGATATTACACACCCCAGTTCTGTCAATCTGTTTTTCAGGTGAATTTACTCGCCTTTTGCGCCAGCGAGTTTATCCCAGGCGGCTTCGTTCTTCCTGTAGAAGTAAAACAGCAAACCAACTACAATGGTGAACAGGCCCATACCGACCCAACCGATGTATTTACCCAAGAGCATAAATGCTAGTGGTGGCCACACAAATCCATCCGCGATACTGGAGATCATGGCAGCATTCTCCGGGATGGCAAAACCAGCGCCACCAGCAACTTCGGTGATAACCGGGGCCAGAGCATTAGCGATGTAGAAACCAAAGATCAACAAGAAGGTTCCCACAAAGACCATGCGGACGATGTTTCCTTTTGACATAGGAGCGATCTGCGCAACCAGGAAGGGCAGGACGGCCAGATCGGCAAACAGGATCATGCGGTTGCCAGGCAGGATGACGGACAGAATGATCGCGATCGGGACCAGCAGCAAACCGGCAGAAATAGCCGAGGGATGCCCTACCAGGACGGCTGAGTCAAGACCAATGTAGATCTCTCTGTGGGAAGCGCGCTTGGTCAAAAAGTCGCGAGCAGCTTCGGAAACAGGGATCAGCCCTTCCATCAGGATGCTGACCATGCGGGGCAAGATCACCATCACCGCGCCAAGCTGGATGCCAAGAACGACGACCTTTCCAAGTGTGGGCACAAAATCGCCGGCAAATTCGCCAAAGTAGGCAATCAAACCCAGAATCCATCCAATTAACAGGCCCAGGACCATTGGATCACCAAAGGTGGAGCCCAGAGCTTTTTCGATCCCATCAGGATCAGCGTCAACTTTGTTGAGTCCAGGAATTTTGTCGTAAAGCCAGTTAAAAGGGAGACCCAAGAGTACCATAGGGGCTGAAAAGCCATGCGGAATGGAGATGCCGGGCAGATCATAGAATTCCTGGATGCCTTTGGCAGTCCAATCGCCCAGGAAGAGCATAAAGGCAGCAGCTACGGCAGCGGCAAACAGACCCATGGGCAGATTTCCGGTAACGGAAGTTACCAGGGAACCAATGAAGGCAAAGTGCCAGAAGTTCCAGATATCCACGTTGAGGGTCTTGGTCCAGCCCGGGATAAGCAGGATGAAGTTCACCAGCAGGCCGATGGGGATGACCCACAGGCCAACGTTTGTGGCGAAGGCCACCGCGGCGGCGGCTGGCCAGCCCACATCAACGATATCCCGCTGGATGCCGGCATTGGTAACCAGGGCCTGGGATACACCGGAAAGAGCACCCCACATCAAGCCAATTACCAGGTTGATACCGACAAAAGCCACTCCGATGGTCACGGCAGCCCGGAAAGCCCGCCCAACCTTTGCGCCAAGAGAGACAGCAAAGATAAAGATGAAGACCGGAAGCAATACCGTGGCACCCAGGGTATCAACAATCGATTTTAATACAGTTGCAAAATCCATTTCTTTACCTCCAATGAGAAAAAACAAAAAATACAATGCAGCTCGTAATGCGGATTTGGGATTTTCTCTCGGGTGGTTATCACCTCCTTTCCATATTTGAAGTGAATCCCATCAGGACCGGAATATCCCTGCCGGGCCAGGTGGAATTCCTCGGTTGGCTGGTTTCAGGGTCTCGCATCACCCTAAAACACAGTGACACCTAAAGAACATAGTGGAAGCCAGCTTTTTTCCTGTAAGGAGTTTCCATATTCTTCTGGTAAGCGCAATGCAATATGAATCCTCAAGTAAAAACACTATTTCTTAGTGATGGTTACTCTTTATTGAGAATGTCCAGGATCTCTTTCACTACAGCATCTACACCCATGCCCGTTAAAAACGCCAGGCCTTTGACCACCGGAATCCCCGGATCAAAGCGCAGCTGAGAGGTGGTTACGATCAAATCAGCGCCCTGCTGCACAACAACAGGAATTTCAGATGCCTTACACTGCCTGGTAACAACATCGATCCCTGCAGCTTTACAGGCATCCTCAATGGCTTTGGCCGCCACAGTGGAGGTGGCAATTCCAGTTCCACAAGATACGATCACTGTTTTTGTCATTATTGTTTTCCTTTTCTATTGGATTTCATGACAGGATTTCAAAAACATCCTCTATCGTTTTTGCACGAACAAGGTTTTTGATAATCTCTGGATTTTGGAGCAGTGTCGCAACGCTCTGCAGCATCTCTATCTGGGATTTGGGCTTATCCAGGGCCAGCATGATGACCAGGCGGCAGGGTACTTCTTCCTGATTATCGACCATATTGTAGAACACAACATCGTCCTGCAAAGTAGCCAGCCCCAGGGCGGATCGGTTGACATACTCAATGTCAACGTGGGGGATGGCTGCGTTATATTCCCCTCCCAGGGGCAAGCCGGTAGGCATTTTTGCTTCCCGCTCTAAGGCGGCTTCAATGAAATCATCCTTGACACATCCCAGCTCGCGCAGTTTTCCCCCTAATGACCGGATAACATCCTCAGAGGTTTTTGCCTCTAGATCCAGCAAGATCGCGCCTTTCTGCAAGAAATCTTTTATTTCCATGACATCTGCCGATTGAATCTTTCACCAATGCTTTGGATAAGGTTTATTATACCCCCATTAACATACGTGAACGAACAAATCACATATGTGATATAATCATTTCCGGCGAATTTACAACCCTGTCCCATTTTTAGACACCAATTTTACGGTATTCGGTAAATCCTTATGGTCAATTATAAAGAACGCGATGAGCTGCTGGCTTATGTCGCCGAAAAATACTACCTGGACGATCTGAAACAAACCGAGATCGCTGATAAGATCGGGGTGACCCGCTCAGCTGTTTCCCGTATGTTAACCGAAGCCCGCGAGAAGGGGATCGCTGAGATTTTAGTTCACTATCCCATCCAGTATAACAGGGACCTGGAAGGCAAACTCAAAGGTCATCTTGGACTGAAACATGCTGCTGTTTTGGAACTACAGAACGATCTGGATTACGTTGATCTTCGAAATAAGCTGGGGAAGGTCGCTGCTCGCTTGCTGGCAGATTTGATCAAGCCCGGAAATCAGATCGGTGTAGCCTGGGGCACAACTGTCCAGGCTACGATTGAGGCCTTGAAGGCCACCGACATCCCCGGGACGAAGGTGGTCCAACTGGTGGGTGTACTGGGGTCGACCCGGCACTCTTACAGCGCCCAGACGCTGGTGGAGCGGCTGGCGGAGAAAATCGGTGGGGAAGGCATGTATCTTTACTCGCCTTTCATCGTGGAAAACAAAAAAACCGCTGCCTCACTGCTGGCGGATCCGGCGGTTGAGCAGTCCATCAACCAGGGGGAGCGATCCGACATCGCTCTGGTGGGAATCGGCACTACCAAACCGGCTTTCTGCAGCCTGCTGCGCGGAAAACACATCACCAAGCAAACACTCGAGAAAATCCATTCCTCCGGAGCAGTGGGGGATGTTTGTGCAATCTATTTCACCAGGTCCGGTAAACTTGCCAGAACAGACTTCCACCACCACCGGATTGGCGTTTCGTTAGAAGGCCTTCAAAATATACCCATCCGGCTGGGCGTTGCAGGGAGCATTGAAAAAGCCGAGGCGATTCTGGGCGCGGTATACGGTGGATTCGTCAACGCTCTGGTGACCGACAACCTGACAGCTATCCGAATCCTAGAATTGGACCAGGTCCACAACCAGGGCAAAAGGGTATGACAATGCAGCTAAAAAAGTACACTGCTGTTCTGCTGGATGGAGATGGGGTGCTGTGGAAATCGGACGATCCCATTCCAGGGATCAAGCCCTTCTTTGAATTTCTACATGATCAGGGTATACACTGGGCTTTACTGACTAACAACAATACCCGCACCGTTCAGCACTATCAAGAGAAACTCATGGGCTTTGGCATCCCTGCTGAAAGCAATTCTGTCTTTACCAGCTCCACGGTCACAGCCCAATATCTCTTGGATAAATACGGACCGAATGCCCCGCTGCACGTGGTTGGCATGGAGGGATTGGTCAATACTCTTAAAGAGGCGGGGTTCAAGATCAGCGTTGGGGAGCGGGCCCCGGCAGGCCGGGTCGCTGCTGTGGTCGCCGGTATGGATCGGGCAATCAATCACGAAAAGATCAAGATCGCCATGCGTCTGATCCTGGAGGGGGCGGATTTTGTGGCTACCAACACAGATGGTTCCTACCCTACTCCAGAAGGGATCAATCCCGGAACCGGGATGGTAATCGGTGCCCTGCAGTTCGCATCAGGAGTGAAACCATACATCGCTGGCAAACCCTATCCGGCCATCTTTCAAACCGCGCTAAAAACCCTGGGAGCCGTCCCTGAACAAGCTTTGATGATTGGCGACCGCCTGGAAACGGATATCCTGGGAGCCAATCGAATGGGCATCCAGAGCGCCGCCCTGCTCACCGGGGTCACCTCCCGGGAAGAGATAGCTCAGAAGGATATCAAACCTGATTTTATTTTCGAGGATATCCGCGACCTCCATCAAGCGCTGAGAGAGGTGTACGAACCATGAAGCCCCTCATCCTGCTGACCAATGATGACGGTATCCATTCACCCGGTCTGGCCGCGGCGGCGGCAGCCCTGGACCCCCTGGGGGAGCTGCTGATCGTAGCCCCGGAGGTTCAGCAGACCTCCATGAGCCGGAGCCGGTCCCAGCAATGCGGTGGCGATGGAACCATCACGAGAACTACCATTGGTTACAAGGACCTTTCCTGGATCGGTTATGGTGTCAAAGCCACTCCGGCGCTGGCCGTCTTCCATGGAGTAATAGAGCTGGCCGATCGGGAAGTCTCTCTGGCTGTCTCGGGCATTAACTATGGGGAAAATGTAGGAACCTGCGTGACAGTTTCGGGGACGATCGGAGCTGCACTTGAAGCGGCGGAAAAAGGCATCCCAACCCTGGCTGTGTCTCAGGAGATAGACAGTACTGATTATCACAGCTACAGCAAAGAGGTGGATTTCACAGCGGCGAGCTACTTCACCAGACAGATTGCGGGCGTCATACTCAAGAATCAATTACCCCAAGATGCCGATGTGCTGAAACTGGAGATTCCCCTGGGCGCTACCCGGGAAACAGAAATGGTGGTGACCAGGCAGGACCGACTGGTCTATTATCGGCCAACCCTGGTTTCCCGGAATCAGCTCCTGGGCACTCCAGGCAAGGTATCTCACATCCCCAGTAAAGGGCAATACTTACAAAAAGATTCCGATGCCTATGCCCTGGCAGAGGGTCTGGTATCCCTGACCCCTCTCAGCCTGGATCTCACGTCACGTAATTGTCTGGGCAATATTGCGGAACTATTCGAAACAACCATATTAGATAAGGATTAAGAAATGACTGGAACGATCCATAAATTTACCGGTGATTGGGAAAGGGTCTTTACCTGGGAGGGTGCCCGAACGCGAATGTATCAGAATACGGCTGACAACCAGGTCTCAGAAACCTGGATGATCGGCAAAAAAGAGGGCGCAGAGAACTTTGCCTTCCGGTATTATCAGCTCTCTCCTGGCAGCCATTCCAATCTGGAGCAACATCCTTACGACCACGGAATTCTGATCCTTCAAGGGAAGGGTGAGGTGCTCCTGAGTGAAAGAACCAGTGGCATTTCCAGGGGTGATATCATTCATATTCCCCCCAATGCGCTGCACCAAATCTCCAATACCGGGGATGCTCCGCTTGGGTTCTTATGTGTCATTCCGGCCAGAAGGGAAAAAGGTGGCAAAATCGTCTGGGCGGAAGAAGGAATTGATTTTGATCAGGAATAATAACATTCACCTGTACTGGAGAGATCTATGACAAACAGAATGAACTGGGGCGTTCTGGGAACAGGAAAGATCGCCACACGGTTTGCCCAGGCTTTGAATAATATCCCGGATCAGGCTCAGCTGTTGGCGGTAGGATCGCGCCAGCAGGATACCGCAGATGCTTTCGGCGACAAGTTTAATATTCCCCGCCGCTATGCCAGCTACGAGGACGTCGCCGCCGATCCAGACGTGGATATCATGTATATCGGGACTCCCGGTGTGTACCACTCCCGTGATGTCAGTATGAGCCTTAACCATGGTAAACACGTGCTGTGCGAGAAAGCGTTCGCCATCAACGCCAAACAAGCCCAGCAGATGATCGATCTTGCCCGTGATAAGGGCCTCTTCTTGATGGAAGCCATGTGGACCCGCTTTTTCCCGATCCATGTCCGCATCAGGGAGCTGCTGGCGGAAGGGGCAATTGGTCAAGCCAACGGCCTCACCGTTAATTTCCTGGCCAGGCCGCCATTTGACCTCAATAACCGCTTCTTTGATCTTAATCTCGGAGCCAGCGTACTGCTGGATACTGCGTCCTACGGTGTCTCCTGGGCTTCCAGCCTGTTCGGAGAACCGGAAGCAGTGACCGGGCTGGCAACTTTCGGTGAAAGTGGAGCCGATTACCAAGCTTCCCTGGTGCTGCGCTATTCAGGAGGCCAGCTGGTTTCCTTGATGTCATCGCAGATTTCTTTTGATGACAAACGGGCTGTGCTGTTCGGGAACCAGGGAAAGATCGTGGTTCACTCACCATGGTACAAACCCACGGAAATGACTCTCTACCGCGACGGAGAGGATCCCGTGGAAATCTCCCTGCCGCTGGGCAATTTCAACGGCTACGAATATGAGGCCCTGGAAGTAATGAACTGCATCCAAGCCGGAAAGACGGAATCGGAGATTATGCCCCTGAATGAGACGCTCACCATCATGAAAACCCTTGACGCTGTTCGGGGGCAGTGGGGACACAAGTTTCCCTTTGAGGATTAAACTGCCTAAGATTTATTGATAAGGATACCTATGACTAAATTTGACCTGATCGTGATTGGTGCCGGCCCTGCCGGCTACGTGGCAGCCATTCGAGCAGCCCAGCTGGGGTTGCAGGTCGCCATCGTTGAAAAAGAATACCTGGGCGGAGTCTGCTTGAACGTGGGCTGCATCCCTTCCAAGAGCCTGCTGAAGAACGCTGAGTTGGCTGATACCCTGCGGAACAAAGCCAAGGATTTTGGGATCTCCTTCGATAACCTGAAACTGGATTATTCCAAGGCGGTCAAGCGCAGCCGGCAGGTTTCGAACCGGCTGACCAAAGGCGTTGAATTCTTGATGAAAAAGAACAAGATCACCGTCTTTTCAGGGAACGCCGTTTTCACCTCGCCTGATTCAATTGAAATCAGTGGAGAAGCCGGAACAGAAAAGCTTCAAGGGGAAAACATCATCATCGCTACCGGGGCTAAACCTTTCATTCTTCCCGGTATCAAGGTCGATGGCAAACAGGTGCTGACCTACAAAGAGGCTATCCTCCAGGAATCCCTGCCAAAGTCCGCCCTGATCGTTGGGGCAGGAGCTATCGGAATGGAATTCGCCACCATCTGGAACAGCTACGGTGTTCCTGTGACCGTAGTTGAAATGCTTGACAGGGTCCTGCCCAATGAAGACCCTGAGATCAGCCAGGAGCTGGGCAAGGCACTCAAGAAACAGGGCATCACGGCCCTGGTCAACAGCAAGGTCACCAAGATCGAAACCTTAAAGACCAAAGTGAATGTCCTGATCGAAACGCCAGACGGGGAAGAAAAGATCTCCACGGATCAGGTTCTGCTCGCTACCAGCTTTGTGCCCAACACAGAGAATTTGGGTTTGGAAAAAGCCGGTGTGCTCGTGGACCGTCGGGGTTTCATCGAAATTGATGGGAGGATGGCAACCAACGTGCCGGGGGTCTGGGCTATTGGCGATGTTACCGGGAAATTGATGCTGGCCCATGTTGCCATGGCAATGGGTGTAACTTGTGCGGAAAACATTGCCGGTCTTGACACAGAGGAAATCATCTATCAGAACATGCCCCGGGCAACTTACTGCCACCCCCAGGTGGCTTCGTTCGGGTTATCCGAGCAAGCCGCTAAAGATGCCGGGTATGACGTGGTAGTTGGCAGGTTCAATTTCCAGGCCAACGGCAAAGCCCTCGGTCTGAACGATTATGCGGGATGGGTCAAGATCGTTGTTGACAAGAAATACGGAGAGATCCTGGGCGCTCACCTGATCGGACCCGAAGTGACTGAACTGCTTCCCGAGCTGACCCTGGCCCAGGCCAACGAACTCACCTCCGCTGAAATAGGACACAATGTTCACGCCCACCCCACTCTCAGCGAAGTGCTGCACGAAGCTGCCGAGGCTGTCAGCGGTGAGGCCATTCACGCCTAGTATATAGCATAAAACAGGAAATTCACCTCAGGGAATTTCTCGAGGTGGGTCCCGGAGAATCGCTAGTTTTCGGGACCCACTCCCAACTTTTAAAAAGGCTGAGGGGCAAAGAAAAAGCAGGGATTGCTAGTCAAACTTCATTGTAAGCAACTTTCTTTCCACAGCTGTTGACCAGCCTGCTTCTTCATTCCGAGACATAATCCCAACAGTATATTTCCGGAATAGTTCCGCTGTGCTCAACAATGGCAACTTGAGTAGCTGGGGGTAGACAATGATCTTGCCTGGGAAACGGCGCTCTTCTGCTGCCCGGATAGCTTCGGCTGCTGCCTCAAGCCCTCCCACCGCTGCAATGGAGGAATTAATATTTAGCGTACCTTGCCTGGCTAAATCGCGAACGGTTTCCATGTGTTTGAAGCTCAATCCTGAAGATCCTGAAATTTGCAGATTACCCAAATAAACCAGGGAGATATCTAGCGGGATACTAATACCAGCCTGAGTTCCTGCAAAAACATTTATCATGCTGTTCGAATGTAATAACGCCGCTGCCTCATCAATGGCCCTTTGCTCGGGCACCAGCACAATAACATCGTCTGCCGCGCCAGAACCTGTTTTCTCTTTTATCTGCCGCTGAAAACTGGTTGGAGATAATGCCGGGTTTATTGCATAAAAAGACTTGTTGAGTTCTTCAGCCAGTTTTTCGTAACGAAGCGCTGCATAATCCAGGCGGGTTTGATTAATGTCAGCGGCTATGATAGTTTGAGGGCCCTCAGGATTGGTAATGGCATATTGAAGGTGCATCTGCCCCATGGGTCCCGCCGCTCCAATCATGACCGCAATACCACCCTCCAGGAAATTGGTGCGGTTTTGTTCAAGACCATACGAAGCAGCAATATCCATCTCCGAATTTCCTAACAGGGACACGAAATCGTAATGAATGCGCTGAGCATCCACGTTGGTAATCCCCTGGACTGGTTGTTTTCCGACAAGGTTGATCGTTCCTCCTGCAGCCACCTCATTCAATAATGCTTCAATCTGCTCCGGTCTTTGTGGACCCAGGAGGACAATATCATCAAATTTCCGTCCTCCAGTATACCGATCAGACAAGGAAGCATAGTCGTTTTCGGTTACACTCTCTGAGACTAGAACATTGTTTGCTTGATTCTTTATCTCAGTCTCGAGAGCTTTAGAAACCCCCGAAAGCAGAATCGTTCCAGGGAGAGATAAGTATTTTGAGAAAGTATAATCAACTGAGCTGCCCGGGTGCCCGATAATCCACATCCGGCCCCCGCGCATCGGATGAACTCTTCTAGTGCGGTCATAGCTTGAAAAAACGCTGCCCCATGGTTCTAATAGGCAGGCCTCGCCGTATCCCAGGCTGTCATCCAGGGGTAGCAAACATTCTCCCCTGTCTGTTTCCAGCAACTCAGGTCCTATTAATTGGTATTGAGACAATCCTCCGGCGATATTGAACCCATAAGTCATTTTCCTTCCCCCCTTAATGATCTCTGGCAGGATGGCATACCGCTGCCCAACGCTGAACTGGTCCTGTAGCAGATCGCCAACGCGGACGACTGTCAGGGAAATCTCATGTCCGGGACGAGTAGGCGTCCTGCTCAAGTCAATGCCGGTGAGTTTAGGGTGCCGCCCTCCCTGTTGGATAAGTTTGACATCTGAATAACAAATTCCGACAGCATCAATTCTGACCAATATTTGATCTTCTGCGGGGAGTTGCATGGGAACTCGTTCTGGCTTGCCATTTATGCCCAGGTTATCATAGCCAGCTCCGTAAAGGTTCCATACGAAATACGAGTCTGGCAGGGGAAATATTAGATTGTGTTCAGCTGCGGAAAAAAAAGGCATATCTACTCGCCCAAACGAAGATTCGGATACATCTGAAGAATGGATTTAGTATAAGAATATGATAACCCCCTACCAGATTACTGGTAAAGCCCACTTTGGGTGTAACAACCAACTGTTATAGGTAGAGATCGTCTATCGCACTGGAAGGGAATAAATAAAGATCTTTCCCATTCGCTCTAATCATACCTTAAGGAACCACTTGTTCAAGCGGCCTTGCCTGTTCTCAATTCGTTTTTGTAATCACCTGCTAGCCAACAATGTAATCTCGCTCCAGTGATTAGCCATCTCCAATGCCATAACAGCCTCAGAAATAGATTCTCCCTGTGACAACGCCCCAATTCCTGGTACTACTAACAACCTGGCTTGTTCCGCTCCCTGGTGTATGCTGGACACTGTTGCCTGGCATAATTTGATCCCACCAATCAGTTCGGCCCCCTCTGAGAACATTTCATCTTGAGGAAGCTCCTTTTTACTTGTCAACGCCATAAGAGCAGCCGGAAGACCCAAAACGACAGCTTTTATATTTGAATTTCCCCGGAAAATTTCTAAATGCCAGTTCCAGTGATTTGGCAGCTGATTTTCGTCGGCCAGGCCGTCTGTACTCGGTAAACTTAATATCAAATCCTGTCCAGCAAGCTTGTTGAACCAGCTGTCTCTCTTTGTGACCAGATATATATTGTCTTGAATCTGAATGCTTGCTTCGCTTAACCTGGCAGGGAATAACCCAAGATTTGCGGCAGCTTGCAGGACAGACACCACCTCCTGGCGAGCCTCTTGAGAGACTAATGCGTCTCGAACGTCACGGTTAAGTCTGACGCCAGTACGATGCGCCGGTGTTTTCTTTCCTAACAAATATTGATATGTTGCTCGCAAACGATCAGCTGCACTACCAGGCGGGCCGGGCGTTTTCGGAGGCATAATTAATAATCGCTTTTCTAACGGGAAACAAGCATCTCGTCTTGTTTTCGACGCAGTTCGCAGATCAGCTGTGAATTATCAAGTTCCACATCACCATAGGTGATTACTGTGCCCATCTGAATGTCTCTCTTTAGCGTTGCGCCAACGGCAAGTCCCAGTGGAAGAAGCTGCTCTTCTTTCGCAACAGAGGCTTTCTCTATCATGCCGTAAACTGTATAACCCCCTAAGAAATCAATCTTCTCACCCATCTTTAAGTCCCGCTTCGCTATAGTGATTGTTTCCGCTGTCGGCGGCTGCAAACAAACCAGGGTAGACAGGCCGTTCAGCACTGCATTGGCTATTGAAATTGGAGTCTCCAGGTTGGCAAGGTGATACGGTCGGTAAAGACACCAGTAGCCATTATGTCCACTGAGACCAAGATAATTCAAATCCCGGATGATCTTTTCGCGATCGGTTGTGATAATCACAAATACCCCGGGGGCTGGACCAACCGCATAATCCACCACCTTGCTTCTATTTAATATCCCACCAGCTTCTTTAGGAGAAAAAACCTTGGGCAAATCCTGAACGGCGACCTTGGGACCATGAGCACCCCGAACCTCTGGCTCAAACCCGATTGCATTCGCAATTGAGGTCATTTCGACCATGGTTTTGGTGCCATCCTCAAAGGAAGCCAGCATCTTTGGGCTCATTTGCTTCTTGATTGCTTTTTCTGCCACGCTGTCTGGATTTGAGGCCCGGTTTAGCGGATTATTCTTACCTTTACCCACTGCAACAATATCAAAACCAAGCACCTCTGCAAAATCATAGATCTCTTTGATCGCGCCTGGTTCATCACCAGCAGTCAAGGTGTAAACCACCCCGGCTTCTTTGGCTTTCATCCCCAGGTAGTAGCCGATTGTAGCATCCGCTTCAACATTCATGTTAACGACATGCTTGCCTGACGCAATAGCCCTCTCACAGACCTGTGCTCCTACCTCGGGAATCCCCGTAGACTCAACAATGATATCCAGATTGGAGATATTCAGCAATTCTTCCGTTGAGCCTAAAGCTGCCCGTAATCCGCTGGAAATAGCTTCTTCAGCCTCAGAGGCATCTTTTACATCTTTGACTATGCTTTTATCAACCTCTGCTTCTAAGAAGGCGGCGTGTGACCTTCCGGGTAATACATCCGTAACTGCAACGGCTTTCATGCCTTCCATCAATTCCATTTGGCCGATCAAACCAGTTCCCATTTGGCCCGCACCAACCAAACCAACCCGAATAGGATGTCCTTTGTCGGTTTCGTACTCTATTAATCGTTCTCGTAGTGTCTTCATTGCCTCTCTATCCTATTCTAGTCACCTTCTTCTATCCGTATCACCAAACCCGGTTCAATAGCCGGTAGCGGTTTGGCTTCTACACAGACATCTCCAGGCATTTCAGGCTCAGATTCGCCGTTGAATTTCAATATCAGATGCCCCAGCTTTGCCAAATTCTCATTCGCAACTTCTCCAACGGCCAATACTGAAAACCCTGAGTCCCCTAACCAGACAACATCGCCAACCTGTAATGTTCCACTCAGCTCTTTTCCATCGTGGATAACAGAAAACTCAGCCAGCTCCTCTGGAGCTGTGTCTCCGAAAAGCACCAGGATGTTGTGATCAATGAACTCAGAAACATACGGCCCTATTGCCGTAATCTTTGCTTGATATTTAGACATTGAATTGATCCAAAATCAGTCTTCTAGCAATTCTATCTGATCAAGGCCTACTGCGGACACAAAGAGATCCTCCTTGATAAAGCGGAATAATGGGCCAGATGGTTTCGTAGCATAAATGTCAATAGTAAGAACACCTTTCATGGGATAAACGCCCACCCGGGCCGTACCGCCACAGTCGATAACCGCCACTGCGATCTCATCAAAACCTGCTTTGGATCTAAATCCATCAAAGGGGGTGCCCCCGGTCAGGTCAGCAATACGCTGAGCAACTGGATGAATGCCGCCACCTGTAACGCTGTAAATTAAATCCTTTCCGGGTTTGGGAGCAATAATCAATGGACCACCCCAACCGCGTTTTCCAGCACTAACTTTCACCCGTTTATATTGTTTTTCAGACATGTCTATTCTCCCTGTTCATTCAAGGTAAATAATGGGAGATGCCAGAAAAAACTGTCTCTTCCCTGGCATCTCGTTCAATTAACGTTCAAACATTAATCATAGGGCAGCAGCGGCATAAACAAGAATGCAATTAATACTGCGACCGGACCAGTGATCAAGCGTGAGAACAACACTGCCGGAACACCAACCTCAACTGTTTCGGGTTCAGCTTCACCAAGTGCCAGACCAACAGGGATGAAGTCACATCCAACCTGCGGGTTGATGGCAAAAAGTGCGGGTAAAGCGAACTTGGCAGGAATATCACCGTTGGCGATCAGGGTGCTTCCCAGCAGGGTACCGATAATCTGGGCAATCACTGCGCCGGGGCCCAACAGCGGGGATAGCACTGGCAAAGCAATGATCACAGACAACACCAGCAACCCCAGCAGGCTTCCAGCGAGGGGAGCAAGCAAATTCGCAATCCAGTCACCAACTCCAGTTTTAATGATGATGCCTATTACCAGAGCGATGAAAGCCATAAACGGCAGAATATTAACAATTACCTGATCGATTGCCTCGCGGCCAGCCTGATACAAAGCTCCAACCACGCCACCGACGCCACGACCGATTTTAACTAGGAATTCATTCATTTTTGATCTCCTCTTTATTTGGCTTCTCGGCGGGACCACATGATCGCAGTAATGCGCTCAGTGACAATTCCGCGAATGAAGATGACAATCAAACCAACAAGCAGGTACCAAACTGCAAGCGGCACAACTGACAAACCGAGAGTTTCAATTCCCGTAGCAATGCCCAACCAGACAAATAATTCTCCCGGGTTGATATGGGGGAAAATGCCCAGGGGGGGATGTACATAAGAAACCGCGGAGTCATAAAATGCTGGTTTATATTTTTCCGGCAGGAAACGGCCCATAGTGTAAGCCATGGGGTTGGTCAGGAAAAATACAGCCAGGAAGGGGAGAAGAATATAGCGAATCGGGTAGTAGATAATCCCGTCGCGGGCTGCCCATTCACCGACTTTATCAATTCTTTCTGGACCAATCAGGGCTACAAGGGCATTCACTCCTGTCAACAGGACGATCAACAGGGGTATGATACCTCCCACGAGGGAGAGGAATACATCGCCGCCTGTTTTGAACAGCCCTATGAACCATTCAGCTGCTACAACTAATGCATCCATTTCAATCTCCTTATTAGATATATTAAAACAATACAGGTTCTATATCCTTATTGGGGTATAGTATTTGGGCTCCTAGTTTATCACCTCCTTTTCTTCTCCCAATCTGTCCATTCCGTTATTAGGGGACTCTTTCTATGTGGGAGGATTAGTGCTCTTTTCACTGGTTTTACCTTCCTGAGCTTCAAGCAAGTCATTCGCTGCCTGCTGGAAGGCAAGCCGCAGTTTTTTGGAAATCGGAAGGGGGTTGTCCTCGTCTAGAACCTGTTCAATAGTCAAACCAACTAGATCCGCAACAGGCCTTAAGTTGGAAAAAGTTGTCCACCCGGACATCTTTTCAGCATGGATGATCCGGTTGTCTTTATCTACAGTCAAAACACCATAAGTACGCCCTTTGTATTTATTACCGCTCATCCCTACTGCGGTTAATCCGTCCTGGCGAATGATTTTTAATCTTGCTGTGTATTTTCTCATTTGAAAAAAAGTCAATCCAAACTGCAGAAGCCACATCACAACCAACAATACAAAGATCACTCCAAGATTTTCACCGATCACATCAAACATTACTCTTCTCCAAAATTATTTTTAACTAATTCTTCCAGAGCTGATAAAAGACTGTCTGCTTGGTTCCCGGTAGTCTCGATTTCTATCTGGTGGCCGTTCAATACCGCCAACAACAAGAGATTCAGGGGGCTGGCCCCGTTTACTGGTCCTTTTCCAGTTGTGATATTCTTTACCTGAACTTCAGCATCAAATTCGTTGACCTTCTTTACAAATAGGGATAATGGTCTAGCATGAAGTCCGGCTTCGTGATTTATTGTGAGCGTGGCTTTTGGCATATTAACTGCTTCCCTTTACGAGATATTTTCCAGGATCTTTTCTGCGGCTCTGTCGTCAGTGATTAAAGTATTTATCAGTCCCCCTCTCAGCGCTCCAAGAATCGCTTCAACTTTTTCATAACCGCCGGCTACTCCTATCACCTCCGCTGGATTGTACTTAATTTGGTCTAAAGTAATTCCTACAACCCGTTTATTGAATTCAATCTCGCCATATTCTCCATCTTGATTAAAAAACAAAGCACAGATGTCTCCAACTGCGCCTGTTTGTTCGTTGATCCTGTTTAGTTCATCGGCACCGAGATATCCTGCTCGAACAAGACCTGATCGGGCAGGGTTGGAACTACCAATTCCAGCTAGAATGTAATCTGCCTGTGCCCCTTTGGCGATCACTTCTTGAATGTTCCGTTCCTTAAGCAAACCATCCCTGGTGTTCTTATCCTGGACTATCACCGGTGAATTGAGTGTGTAATACTTTCCACCAAAATTAACAGCAATCAGGCGCGCTACTTCTGGACCATCAATTGCCGGATCCCCATAACCAATCGATCCGATGACCTGAACTACCTGGAAATCAGCTAATTTCTTAGGGCGAAATGCCTGGGCAACTTCATATACGGCTGTTCCCCAGGAAATTCCCAGTGTGCTACCATCAGCAAGCTTTTCACTAAGGTAATTGGCCCCCAATCGACCTATTGAACGCAACATTTGATTAGGTGTCTGGTTCCCTGTTTTCGAGACCAGCGCCTTTTGCAATTGAAATCGCTCACAAATCCGCTTTTCTAATTCAAGCACTCTTTCAAGCGGAAAATGAATGTTCACCTCAACCATCCCGTTCTCTCGTGCCTCAGTTAGAAGACGTGACACTTTTGAACGTGAGAATTTCAATTTCTTGGCAATTTCGGCCTGGCTGATTGCCCGGACATAATACATCTCGGCTACTGTGGCTAATAATTCCAACCGCTCGTAATTGTCCATGGACTTTTCCAGAGGAATCAATTGAAAACGTCTAGACCTAACAAAATAATACACCGTAATGAAATAAATTGCAAGTATTTCACATATGTGCACGTGGCATTTTAATTACATTTTATCCAACACCTTTAGGTACTCAGTGTTACGGATTTCTTTTTTGGCACCATATTTGCGAAGGGCAGGGCAACCTGCCGTTGTGGAGTGGTGTGGTTCAGGAAGATCAAAATGCCTGGACCAAGAATTTTACTTTCCCGAGGATTCGTGAGGTGCCTTAATTTGGTGCCGCTACCTGGAACAGAAACAGCTTCTCACGCCCACCCCACTCTCATTGAAGTGCTGCACGAAGCTGCCGAGGCTGTCAGCGGTGAGGCCATTCACGCCTAGTCGGCTCTGTGTTTAACAGTTACCAGGAAGGTCACATCAGGAACCGAAAACAGGAGCCCAGGCAGACCCCAACCGCCAGGAAAAGGATAGTTAGGAAATCTAATCGGCAGGGATCTCCACCCAGCATCCCTCCCGGGCAGAGCGGTAGCTGGCCTCCAGTATTTCCTGAACTGCCAGGCCCTCTGCCAGCGAAGGGGAGGGTTCCTGCAGACCCAGGACTGCCCGAACAACCTGGTACTGGGAATTGGCATGCATGTCCATGGCATTCACCAGGCTCCTTCCTCCTGGAATCCGGTTGCCTGGATAGGCATGCATGGTTTGGATCTGTTTGAAACCATGCTCTCCCCCCAAGGGACTTTTTCTGTCACGGGCATCGTAGACATACAGCCAGTTAGGATCCATGACATTGAACTTGAGCGCCCCCAGCGTTCCATAGATTTCGAAATTAAGATCATCCGTGGTCCCCTGTGCTACCCGGGACACTTCAAGTACCCCTGCTCCCCCTCCCCGCAAACCCACCAGGAGCTGGGCGTGATCATCGACCTGGACTTCCACCATTTCGCCGGAACCGGCTTCCGCAGGCCGGCGATGGACAAAGGTCCTGGTCTGAGCGACCAGTCTCTGGAATGGACCTGCCAGATAGAGCATCAGATCTATAGCATGGGATCCCAGATCGACCAGGGCACCACCGCCGGATTGCTCCCGGGCAAGTCTCCAGGTCATGGGGCGCTCAGGATCCAGATACCCGGAGTGGAAGTATCGGGCTTTAAAGCTGACCACACCGCCCAGGAAACCATCCGAGATCAACTGTTTGGCTTTCATCACTGCCGGGATGAAACGGTAATTGAACGCGATCTGGATCACCCGGTCCGATCGCTGGGCCAGTCTGGCCATATCCCTGGCCTGCCCCAAATCAAGCGCCAAAGGTTTTTCGATATAGATATGCTTGCCGCCTTCCAGGGCAGCCCGAAAGATCTCATAATGAATGTAATTTGGGGTGCAGATGTCAATCAGGTCGATTTGTGGATCAGCTATCAATTCGTGATAATCCTGCGTGCCGTAGCTATACCCCCCTTCCTCCACGGCCCTCTCGGCCGATTCTTTTGACCTGGCCGCAGCCCCCTGCAGATGAATCTGGACGGGAAGATCAGGATAATAGAGATTTAGATTCCTCCAGTTGGCAGTGTGGATCTTCCCAATACCGCCGTAGCCAACCAGGCCAATCGAGAATTGATCAAGTTTTGTATTGCTCAAGGGAGGTTCATGTCCTTGTGCCATATATGCCCCTTTCCTCCGTTTACCGGACCGGGAAGTCTATGCTATTACCCTGCTAAACGCTTCAGCTCCCTACTCCGACCTTCCTACCAAATCACTTGAGTTTCTGCAACCCATAATATGCCGCCCCGATCAGGTTGGCAATTGGATTGATCACCACTTTGACCGGGATCTTTTCAATCATCTTCTGATGAGGGGCTTTATCATCTAGGGCCTCCAAGAAAGCTGCCTTTCTCAACCAGGGAAGAATTCTGGGGGCGATCCCTCCCCCGATGAAAATCCCACCTCGCGCCAGCGTTCGCAATGCCAGGTTGCCAGCTTCCGCGCCCAGGATGGAGACGAACAGCTCCACTGTCTTGGCGCACAGCTGGCATCTCCTGTCCCCATCCAGCGCGTGATTGAATATCACCGGCGTCATATCGGCTGACGCGGCGATTTCCTTCCGCAGCCATTCCTCCTCGGGGGCATAGCCACGATCGCGTAAGAAACTGTACAGGTTGGGAACGCCGATCCCGGAGCATACCTGTTCGTAACTCACCCGGATCCCCTTTTCCTGCAGGTATTCTATGAGCTCAATCTGCTGTTGGTTAGTGGGACCAAAGTCTGCGTGGCCCCCTTCGGTGGAGACCGCCCGGTATTCCTCACCATCCCAGATCAAGAACCCTTCCCCCAACCCGGTCCCCGGGGCGATCACCGCGATTGGCTCCTTTCCCACAGGCTGGCCTTTCCGGATGACTGCCAGGTCTTCCTCAGGGAGCTGTGGGACCGCATAGCTTAAAGCCTTGAGATCATTGAACAACCAGGCCTCCTGGAGGTCATACCGCTCCCGCAACACGCCCCCATCAATATCCCAGCCCAGATTAGTGACTTTGACCCAGTTGCCTGTTACCGCTCCTGCGATGCCCAGGCAGATCCCTGTAAAATCCTCGGGGTGCAGTTCCAAATATCTATCCAGCAGGTCCTCAAAGCTCTGGAAATCCCTGTTCCTGAACCCTTCCAGGTGAAGAGGCTGAGAATAACCTTGATGTGAAGAATAGAACGCCAGCTTGGTATTGGTACCTCCGATGTCACCGGCTAATAAGATTCTCTCACTCATCTTTGACCTCTCTGACCGCGCTGCAGAACCAGATCCTGTATTTCTTAACAGCCAAATATACAATAAACCGACCAGATAATCAACTTGCTTCTCTCCAAGTGATCCAGTTCAAGTGGATGACAATTAGCGGGCTACCAAACTCCAGGCCGGGAGATTAATCGAAACATCGGACCTGCTCAGCTGAAAAAAAAGACTACCGCCTGCCGGGATTTTTTCCAGCAGGCGGTTTCAGTATCCATCAACAGAGGGGAGCGGTCAAGGGGTCATTTCTAAACATCAATGGATCCTTGTGATGGTATACCGCATCAGGAAGGTGTTCTCATCCCAACCCAGAGGCGTGCCGTCATGGCATTCATGCCAGTCCTGCCCCACAATTTCGTATTCCCCGTCCGAATCGCCATAGTTCTGCTCCTGGCCGTAAGACTCCATGATCCAGCCCGCATAATCATCTGTTGAGTCACCCGGATCATCCTCATAGCCATCAGCGCGAATGGTCAGGGTGTGGTCAGCAGGCATTTCGAACTCAAAGTCGAATCTGGGATTGTCCTGCAGATCCCATTCGCCGATATGCAGCGAGGGGATCTCTCCCCAATAGTATTCCAAGGTACCAGCCCAGGGATGATTGACCTCTCTGACCAGGGTAACATCCCCTTCAGGCGAGCGGTGGGAGACCCAGACCCGGAACCTGAACTCCGCTGACTGGGTGGCGTCCAGGAAGGATTCACAGGGCTGCCAAACCCGGAAGGCGTTGACATGCACTCTCATCAGTACCGGGGTCTCATAGATGTTGTTGAGCTCATTTGTTTCCCGGATACCTCCATCTCCCGCAGGATCAACGGGGTCGACCATGATCCGCAGGTCATAAGGAGAATCCAGCACCACATCAGCAGCCATGAGGGTAACTCCACTCCCTGATGGGATGGTGACATCCTCCCAGGTTTTCAGGATCAGCTGCTCTCCTGTGCTCATCCTGACGATGCTGATAGGGATATCCTCTCTGATCAGGTCGGCCGCGTTGTTAAAAATCTCGATCCGCAGCTGTCCTGTATCCTCATCCCGGGAGACTCCGGTGACCACCAGGTCGGGCAGGTTCTCCTCCCCTCCTGCCTCGGGTCCTACTAGGACGTCGATCAGTACGGTCAAATCGATACCGTTGTTGGATACCGTGTATGGACCGGGCACAATCTCGCCAGCCGGGATGGTCTCAAAAGCCTCGAACAGCCTGCCGTCACGCTCTGTCCAGATGCTGGCGCCAAAGGTCAGACTTTCCCGGGAGCTTAGATCAGCTTCCAGGGAGCTGGTGCTGGGCGCATAGTTAGATGTGCAACCTGCGCCAATGCATGACCGGGCATCACGTTCGATCTCTTCAAACATCCGGGGAATGCTGATGATCCTGTCCAAATACACTTCTGGGTCATCCGTGGCATCAAAGCTTAACCTGCCCTCCCGAAACTCCGCTTCCAATCTTTGGTCATTGACATAAAAGGATCCATAGATCGGCCCCGGGCTGTCTGACCTGCTGGATGGATTAAGCTCCACAAAGCTGACTGATACGGTTCGGGGACAGGTTTCTCCATCCCAGATCTGGATGTTACTGGGAGGCGAGTATTCGCTTTCCCCGCTGTCCTGATCACGCCCAATAGCATAGAGCTGAAACTCCAGCACTTCCCCGCAGCGGGGAACGAAATCCTCCAGGTCGAGGGCCCTGCGGTCAGGATCTATCTCAGCAGCGGTACTGACCAGATTGCCATTGATCCGCATCTCAAATCCCAGCAGCCAATCCGGGTCACCATCCCAGCTCCAGCGAACCTGGTAAGGACCGTCACCCCTGGGACCCAGGGTAATCGGATCCAGAATGGGGGGCTGGATCTCGGTCTCGTCGCAGCTCGGGGAGCAAATCCGGTAGCGGGCCACAAAACTATCCCCTTCGCTGCCCGCCCCCACGCCGACCAGGGCCCGGCCATTCCAGTCGGATTCAGGATGCTGGAATTCATACTCGCCAATCTCGTGCAGCAGGCCGTCCTCTGCCCCTGTGCCCATACAGTACATGTAAAGGTTCAGTTCGAATACGTCTTCCAGCGCCAGGTGGACGCTGTTCGCCCCGGCCAGCACCTCGGCTATGTTCCAATCACGCTCTCCCTCCGGTTGGAATTCATACTGCTCCATGGGTAGCGGTCCCACTTCCACGTAGCACCAGATATCCTGGTAGTCTCGATTCACTGTGAAGGCATAGGCCTCCACCTCCAGGGAGGTGAACAAATGCGCTTCCTCCGGGCCGGGACCTGGTCCTTCTCCCTCTGGAGGAACATCTTCTTCAGGAGGTGGACAATAGCCATCGCCGGGCTCTCCGGGGTCGTCCGGGCAGGGATCGACATCATCAGCTGCTCCATCACCATCCCGGTCGCCAGTTCCACTATCAGGCGCTCCACCCGCCCCGGGGTCTCCGGGATCCTCCGGGCTCAGGTCCTCTATATCAGGGACAGAATCGCCGTCACTATCCGGCGCTCCGCCCAGCTCTGCCGGCCCGGGTTCGTCTGGATCGGCATCCAGATGATCGGGCACTCCGTCCCCATCGCGATCGGGGCAGCCCAGGTCATCTTCTTCGCCCGGCGCTTCCGGGCAGAGGTCATCAGCATCGCTTACCCCATCCCCGTCCGCATCCCCTGGTAAGGGACAGCCATCCTCCCCGGCACCGTACGCATCCGGACAGGCGTCAAGCTCATCATTCAAGCCGTCTCCGTCCAGGTCATCTCCCCGGACAGCCAGCACGGTGATGGATGACTGCGACCTGACTCCCCAGCTGTTGAAAGCCCGGAAAGTCAGGGTTATCTCCCCTTCCCGGTCAGGTTCCCAGGAGGCCAGCATAGGAAAGGGGGTTACGCCCTCCTCCAGGCTGCTGGTCTCCACCTCTTCCAGGTGTCCATCCACCCAGAATTCCATCCGGGTGATCCCCTGAGCATCCCGAGCAGAGGCGTGGATGAATAAGACATCACCAATCACTACCTCTTCCCCGGTCGCTGGCGTGTGGATCAATACCAGCGGCAAATCGGAACCACCGCTTTTGGGAAAGAAATAAAAGTATCCCAGCAGGGCAAGCACAAGTGTGATCAAGATCACCGCCCCAATGATCAGCAGTATCCACGGGGGCTTCCCGCTCAGGAGCCGATCTTTCAATGCCTCCGCGGGGGGGGATTTCACGTCGTGAGATGTATTCATATTGATCTCTCCGGCAGGCTAATCTAAGTCAACAATAAAGGAGGAATAAGCTGACCAGGAGCTGAGATTCCCTTCCCCATCCACAGCCCTGACAGACCAACGGTATTGCAGCCCGCAATCCACCTGGACCTGCAGCTGTTTTCCCTGGACCTGGCTCCACTGATTCACAACCTGCCAGCTGCCAGAAGAAAGCTCTTTTTCCAGCTTTAAATCATATCCGGCAATACCGCTTTCGTCTTCGACCGGCAGCCAGGCCAGATTTTGAGTCGCTCGGCAGCTCAGGCTCAGCCCGTTAGCCGGGACAGCAGGTTCCGGGATCGGCGGCGGGGTCTGGTCCTGGGGAGGAGGCGGGGATTCAACCTGGGTTACCTGACAGTTCTCATTAGACAGGCTGACCAGCTCTTCCCAGATCCAGCAGGTGGGCTTATCTGGTGGGTCGACCACCCACCAATAGCCATCCTGACTCTGTCCAACGACAGTGGCCCGGGTTCCCGCAGGCAAGGAACTGAGCAGTGGATAATCCTCTCCCGGTCCGGAGCGGCAGTTGGCGTTGTTGTTGACAGTTGCCTGAGGGGGGCAGGTCTCTTGAAGCGCGGCTTCTTCCGGCTCTTCTGCGGGTGGTTCAGCCGGCTGATCTGCCGTCAGTTCTTCCATTCCCACCACCAGGGCCACTATGACGGGGTTGGACCTTACGCCTTCCACATCATAGGCTACAACCTGCAGTAAGTAGGTTCCCTCACCGGGAGGCAACCACTCCTGCTGAAACTCACTGAATTTATCCTCGGCCTCGAGGGGTTGGGTCCTCTTATAGGCCACGCCATCAACAGACAGGACCACTTCGGCAAGACCGGATCCCGCATAGGCATGGGAATGTATTACCACGGGCTGGTCCGGGGCTACCCGGAGATTTTGCCGGGGATAATCGATCCACACCCGCGGCAGGAGCGCCGCTTCCCGCGTGCAGGCAGCCAGCGCCAGGAACACAAAAGACAGGATGACAAACAGGGTTTTCCCTCTAGGGATAGTCCGCCTTTTCATAATCTCTCCTTTTTCCGGAATTTTTCCCCCTGCTAGTCAGACAGAACAGTTACTAATACTAATACTAACTGATAAACGGGAATATTAATGGAAATGTTACAAGAACCTGACGGGCGATCGATCTAACCCAGCAAACCCCCATTTATTCAATTCTTGTCTGCTGCTTTTATTAAGCTGTGTAACCACAGATAGCCACTGCCCGGGGACCGGTATGCACTCCCAGGACCGGAGAAACGATACTGAGGATGATTTCCTCGGGCTGGATTTCAGCCTCGATCCTGCTGGCCAGGGACTGGGCATCTTCCGGGGCCGCGTTGTGCAGTACGGCAACGCGCAGTTTTTTACCCGGGTCGATCGAAGAGACAAAATCGTCGTAAAGGTCTGAGAGGGCCCTCTTTCGGGTCCGGGATCGGCGGCCGCCTTCCACCTCGCCAGTCTGGTGATTGACGGAGATCTGTGGTTTCAGATTCAGCAAGGTGCCGATAAAGTGACTGGCACCCCCAATGCGTCCTCCTTTATGGAGGTACTCCAGCGTGTCCAGGGAAATGAGATAAACCAGGCTGCTGCGGGCCTCATCGGCAGCCTTGATCATCGCCTGCAGATCCCCACCGCTCTCCCGGGCCCTGGCGGCGGCCAGCACCTGCCATCCCAGACCCATTGAATTGGACTTTGAATCCAGCACCTGGATGGGAATATCCATCATTTCCGCGGCTTTGCTGGCGGATGTATAGGTGCCGCTCATGGCTCCGCTGATGGTGATGGCCAGGATCTGCTCTGCTCCTGCATCCCTAGCGTCCTGAAAAGCCTGGATCATCTGCTGGGGAGTGGGCTGTGAGGTTGTGGGGATCACGGGATCATCCTCCAGCCGGCGATAGAAATCCTCTGCCAACAGGTCTACCCCGTCCAGGAACTGTTCCTCCCCCCAGACAATCGTCAGGGGAACAACCCGGATATCGTATTGGGATATATATTCAGCGGGCAAATCGCAGGTGCTGTCAGTGATCAAGGCTATTTTTGAATGCATGGGGGCTCCTCTGGCATATTGGCTTTATTGTATCTGGGGCTAGCGATTATTACAACATGGTCAGAGCCATTCAGAATATCTGGCGTGACTTCACCAAGGGCAGAATCACTGGCTGATCCGTTGACAAGGAGGCCTGTCTCCCTTATATTCACATTACAATAGATACAGAAACCAATTTCTCAGCTGTTTATTGTTAGACGAAGGGCCCGTTTCCCATGACAGATATTTTACCGATTCAAAACCCCCCCCTGGCAAATCAGGTATACGAAATCATCCTCACCAGCATCTTAGAAGGAGAATACCCACCTGGCAGTAAGCTCCCTTCTGAAAATCAGCTGGCTGAACGCTACCAGGTCAGCCGACCGACCATCCGGACGGCGTTCTCCCGCCTGGTTGAACTTGGATATGTGGTGAAAAAGCAAGGTGTGGGAACCTTCGTTACCAACAGCCCCAACCTGGTTAACCCCCTTTATCTCTCTTTTAACGTCATGGATCGAATCTCGTCTCGTGGTTTTAAACCAGGTTTCAAACAAATATCCGCCCAGATCGTCCCGGCCAATCAAGTAATTTCGGAAAGGCTCGGCGTTTCTCAAGAAAGTCCTGTTCTCTATGTTCGCAAAATGTTCACGGCGGATGGTAATCCCATCATCTTCTTCGAAAATTTCATTCCAGAATGGGTTTACAGCTCCTGTCTATCTGAGAGCGAGCTGCTCCAGCCCGGGTTAACGGAACCTTTTTTCCAATTCTTTGCTCACCGATGCAACTCGGAAGTCAAATTCTTGACTTCGATCATTCACCCAGAATTGTTAAAAGAATGCAACTTGCCAGATGACTTTAATGTGTACGCTCCAGAGACCACTGTCCTCCGGGTGGAGGATGTTGGATACAACGCGGAGAACAAACAGATCTTCCTTTCTCAGGAATACCTGCTCAACGAGGCCAGCTATTTTCACGTAATCCGCCACGTGGGCAATATCTAGAACCAATCAATTCTGATTATTTAAGGACGATCCAAGCTCCTAGAAATAATAGCAGAACCCCTAATAGGCGGCTTGGATCCAGGGGCCGCACCTGCGTCAGCCATCCGAAATGGTCAAATACCACACCGACGACCAGTTGGCTCGCGATAATCAGTGTTAATGTGCCAGCCAGCCCAATCCGCGATGTCGTAAAGCCGATTGCAGTAATGATCACAATCCCCAGCGGACCCGCCAGGAAGGCATACCAGGGCAGAGACCCCAAAGATCTCAGCTTCCCGCCATGATTTACCATGTTCAACACCAGGGCGACCAGAAACCCACCTCCGAACACGATCAAGGCATTTTCAAGGACGCCGAGCTGTTCTGTGATTACACCAGCAAAGGAAGCCTGAACAGCTACAGCAATTCCGCCAATCAATCCCACTAGAACTACAAAAGATAGCAGCGCAGTCACATTTTTCTCCTGATTATTTTGGTAGAACAGAGTATACCCTGAGTCCTTTAAAAGCTAAACCTGTTGGATTTATGATCATGACTGTAAACTATCCTGGTGCTCTTTTTCTCAGCATCCCTTCCAGCTAAGCTTGATCTCCGGTCAATTACCAGTAAATAATCTCCTGGAAAGGACAGATGATCCCGGTAAGTCGGTCAGAGATCAAGAAGCAGTCCGGTCCGGCTGCCTCCTATCGATATCATCCCTGGTTAAAATCCAGATAATATGACTGCCAATACCTATCCCTT